>CALWGA010000001.1 GCA_944377825.1 uncultured Clostridia bacterium
GAAAGTAAGAAAACATAATACTATCATTTTTATTTTATAAAATCTCACATTTATTTGACAAAAATATCTTAAAATTTTAAAATTATTCAAAAGGAGATTTTATGAAAAAAACAATCGATGGCAACACCGCAGTCGGCATGATTGCGTACAAACTTTCCGAGGTCATTCCAATCTATCCAATCACTCCGTCCTCGCCTATGGCTGAATACTGCGACGGAGAACTAAGTAAAGGCAAGAAAAACATCTTCGGCAAACTGCCAACCCTTGTGGAAATGCAGTCGGAAGGTGGAGCAAGTGGCGCAATGCACGGCAGTCTCTCCACTGGCGCATTATCCACCACCTTCACGTCAAGTCAAGGTCTACTTCTCATGATACCAAACCTATACAAAATGGCTGGCGAGCATCTTCCGGGCGTTCTTCACATCGCCGCTCGCACGCTTGCCACTCACGCTCTTTCGATATTTGGCGACCACAGCGACGTTATGGCAATAAGGCAAACCGGCGCGATTCTTTTATGCTCAAACTCCGTGCAAGAGGCTCATGACTTCGCCCTGATTGCACATATATTAGCGCTTAAAACCTCGCTTCCTGTCATTCACTTTTTCGACGGCTTTAGAACGTCGCATGAGATACAAAAAATTGAAATAATCGACGATGAGAAGATTAAGGCACTTTTACCTACTAAGGAAATTGAAAATTTTAAAAATAGCGCCATGAACTCCAACTCGCCTTACCAAAAAGGTTCAGCGCAAAACCCAGATGTCTTTTTCCAAAACAGAGAGGCATCCAGCCCAAGTTACGAAAAAGTTTATGACATTTTAAAAAGCATATTTAAAGATTTTTATAAGGTTATTGGCAGAAAGTATGCTCCGTTTGAATATGTGGGCAGTAAAAATGCCGAGAATGTCATTGTCAGCATGGCATCTTCTTGCGAATGTCTTGAAGAAGTGCTTTCGAATAAGGCATTTAAAAACACCGCGCTTGTCAAAGTGCATCTCTACCGCCCATTCAACTACCAAGAATTTAAAAACATCCTTCCAAAAACAGTTAAGACTGTTACGACACTTGATAGGACTCGCGAGTTTGGTGCGCGCGACCCACTCTTCCTTGATGTCACCACCGCACTTGCTGGAGCAGGCATTAAAGTTATCGGCGGAAGATATGGACTTGGCGGAAAGGACTTCACGCCTGACATGGCAGTTTCGGTTATCAAAAACTTTGAAACAATGAAAGACAACTTCACTGTCGGCATCGACGACGATGTGGCTAATTCTTCACTACCTAAAACAGACTACCAATCAAAAACAAAAAACTTCCAAATGAAATTCTATGGCCTAGGCTCTGACGGCACGGTTTCTGCCAGCAAAAGCACTATTAAAATTTTAGGCGAAGAACTCGACAAGTTTGTTCAAGGCTACTTTGAATATGATAGCAAAAAGTCAGGCAGTCTAACAAAGTCGCATATTCGCGTGAGTGACAACCCAATTAAAAGCACCTACCTTGTGCATGAGTGCGACGTTGTTTCCGTCAACAATTTTTCCTTTGTGCACCGATATGACTGTCTTGAAGGACTCAAAAAAGGCGGAATTGTGCTTTTCAACACCATTTTTAGCGCTGACGAGATTGACAAGGTTTTACCTAGTTACTATAAGGGCATTTTGAAAGAGAAGAACGCTCAAGTTTACTGCCTAAACGCACAAAAGATTGCCGAAAGTGCAGGGCTTGGCAACAAAATCAACATCATCATGCAGACTGCTCTCTTTAAGGTTTCAAATATAATCGACTTCGATACCGCCTATAAGGAAATTCAAAAATATGTTGAAATAACTTACGGCAAAAAAGGCAAAAGTGTGGTCAACAAAAACCTAAAAGCCATGGCAAAAACAGTGGAAAATATTGAAGAGGTAAATGTTAAAGCACTCTCGCCATCAGGTAGCGATATGAACACTAAGAACATAGATGATAAATTCTATCAATCTATCATGAAAAAAGTGGAGCGCTTGCAAGGTGACGAAATACCAGTGTCGAAGTTTGATATGGCAGGCAAAGTGCCACAAGGCACAGCCGACTTTGAAAAGCGCGGATTTGCCAGCCACCTTCCAAAATACATCCCAGCCAACTGCATACAATGTGGTCAGTGCATTCTCTCCTGCCCACACAACGCCATTAAGGTTGTTTTGGTGAAAGCGGAGACGATGGAAGAAGTCGAATTCGCCAAATGTTTCGGCATGAATGGTTACCTATACCGCGTGCAAGTGTCCCCTGAAGACTGCACAGGCTGTGGCGTTTGCGCCAATGTTTGCCCAAGCAAAAATAAGGCACTTGTTATGCATATGGCAAATGACATTTTAGACGAAGAGAAGAAAAATTACGCCTTTTGCAAAACATTAAAAACTGAGAAAAACACCCCATTCTCCACAGATTTACCAAAGGGCTTGCAGTTTAAGGACTGCTACTTTGGTTTCTCTGGCGCGTGCGGTGGATGTGGCGAAACGCCATATATCAAACTTGCCACCATGCTTTTCGGCGAAAAGATGTTGATTGCTAATGCCACTGGCTGTTCAAGTATCTATGGCGGTTCTTTCCCATCCTGTCCATATTTTAAAGATGAAAACGGCAAAGGTCCAGCATGGGCAAACAGCCTATTTGAAGATAACGCCGAATTTGGTCTTGGCATGAAACTCGGCACAAACTACACTAACCCTGACCAAAGCGTTTGGATAATCGGTGGCGACGGCTGGGCATATGACATCGGCTATGGCGGACTTGACCATGTTTTGAACAGCAACGAAAATGTCAATATCTTAGTGTTAGACACCGAAGTCTACTCCAACACTGGCGGACAGGCAAGCAAATCCACCCCGCGCGGAGCGATGGTCAAATTCGCAAGTGCTGGTAAAAAGACAAAGAAAAAGGATTTGGTTTCTCTTGCCATCGCCTCCAAAAACTGCTATGTGGCAAGCGTCAGCCTTGGCGCTGATATGAACCAGTGCATCAAAGCGTTTAAAGAAGCGGAAGCCTTTAACGGACCAAGCATAATTGTCGCCTACTCGCCTTGTGTGAACCACGGCTTCGACATGTCAACCACCATGCAAGAGATGAAAAAAGCGGTCGAAAGTGGATACTGGTCACTTGTGCGATATAATCCAAACGAAAGCATTGTTCACATCGACAGTAAGAGCGATTTTATGAAATATGAGGACTTTTTAAACAGCGAAACGCGTTACTCCGCCCTTAAGGAACTAAAAAAGGAAGATGCAGAGAAAATGCTGGAAGAAAGTAAAACAGATGCGATTATGAGACTGGAAACCTTAAAGGCATTTTCAAAAAAGGATGAGTAATTCATAATAAGTCAAATTTTGATAAGAATATAAATAATGTGATGTTATAATTAAATCAAGTTAAATTTTGTTGACGCAAAAACACAATAGAAATTATGTCATCACAGTTTGCATGAACATCGGTCTCATTCAAATGCTTTGCGCTCAATTCGACTATCAATTATATGAAAATATTTGACAAATTAAAATAACTTTATTAAAATATAACTAAAACCACAAAAATTTAACTATTGTATATAAATAAACGGAGAGGATATGGAAGATATTTTTAAATCATGGCTTGTGGAAACACCAATCGCCCACAGAGGACTTCATGATAAGGTAAGCCCTGAAAACTCACTAAGCGCCTTTGAAAAAGCGGTGGAAAAAGGATACGCTATTGAACTTGATGTTCAACTGCTTGCTGATGACACTGTGGTTGTTTTTCATGACGACTCACTGTCTCGAATGACTGGAAATGACGGCTACATCAAATTTCTAAATAAAGAGGACTTAAAAGTTTTGAAACTTGCTGGCAGTAAAGAGCACATCCCAACCTTTGAAGAAGTTTTAAAACTCGTGGACGGCAGAACGCCAATTCTTATCGAAATCAAAAACGGCAACACAAAAGTAGGAAAATTGGAACAAAGCGTCATTGATTTGCTTAAAAACTATAAGGGCGAATACGCCGTGCAGTCGTTTAATCCTTTTTCGTTAAATTATTTTAAACTCCATGCCCCTAAAATCTTGCGCGGACAGTTGTCAGGATATTTCAAAGGCGAAAAACTTGCTTTTGTCAAAAAATTTTTACTGAAGCGTATGTCTTTCAATAAAAATGTTAGCGAACCGAATTTCATTTCTTATGACGCCACAACTTTGCCAAATCGTTTCGTCAGAAAGTATAAACGCTTACCACTGCTTGCATGGACTGTGAGAAGCAAAGAAGAATACTTAAAAACAATCAAATATTGTGACAATATAATCTTCGAAAACTTTATCCCAGAAATCTAACAAACGCAAAACGTTTGAGTGAAGAATATTAAATAGTGAAAAGTGAAGGGAAGGCTCTGCCTTCCCTTCACTTTTCACTCGAAAATCTTTGATTTTCCTTCACTATAAAACTTTCAAAATTTGAAAGTTTTATAAAGGAAGGTCTTTCTTTTCAAACCTAAACACACCAATAATGAAGGTTACGATTGCAATTCCAGCAAGTATGGCGAATTTCCATGCGAAAGCAATCGAGCCATTTAAAATGGAAACGGTGTCGAATAGCGAGATGATTGAGAAGTAGTTGAACACGTTCATAGCATCAATTCTCATTGCCGATGGCACAACGTTTGAACCAAACAAGCCTAAGATTGTGCAAACAAGCATGAATATGCTAAGTCCGCCACCTATCGACATGGAGTATTTTGACCTGTTGAATATCGCCGAGCACATAAAGCAGTAACCGGCAAAGGCGAACATCGTCAAGAATGCGCCAAGGTTGAAGAAGCAAATCTCGGCAAAGTTAATGGCAAAATCATTTCCGCCGACAACCCAGATTGACACAACACTTGTGATTGTGACAAGCAGGAACATGGCAAGAAGGGAAATCATAAGGTATGCCATTTGTGTGCAAGCCACCGTTCTTCTTTTTGTTGGAGTGGACAAAACATACGCCATTGAGCCGCTGTCCACTTGCCCTGCAAGAAGTCCGTTTGCCACCATGATAACATATACCATTGGAAGAAGTAGACCTGCTATTTGATAGAAAATTGAACCTATAATTAATCCATAAATATCCATATTTCCAAGTTCTTCAAGCGCCGATGCCACATTTTCTGGAATTTGGTCGGTAATGCTTCTGGTTGCCTGTTCTTTCGCATATTCCTCTTGAGTCTGCCCCTCTTCAAGAGGAA
>CALWGA010000002.1 GCA_944377825.1 uncultured Clostridia bacterium
GAGGAAAGTCCGAGCATCAAAAGAACAGGGTGCCAGTTAACGGCTGGTGGAGGCGACTCTAAGGATAGTGCAACAGAAATAGACTGCCTTTTGGCGATGGTGGAAAGGTAGGGTAAGAGCCTACCGAAAAAGTGGTAACACTTTTTGCTCTGTAAACCCCACCCGATGCAAGGTTAAGTTTGGGCGCATATGTGTTCTTTCATGCCCAACAAAAATACCGCTTGATTTTGCTGGCGACAGCAAAACTAGAAAGATGACCGTTTGATACAGAACTCGGCTTACAGTCTGGCTGACTTAAACAAGCGTTTCGCTTGTTTTTTATTTTTGTCACCTTTTTTGCCCTATATCTCGTTTTTTGTTTAATTTTAAATGTTTTTTGCTTATTTTAGGTTTTTGTTTATACAATTATAATTTTCATATTTTTTGCATAAAAAAAGATGTTTAAAACATCTTTAATAACTTAAAATGAAATAAATTCCTAGTTATGTACAAAGAATTATTGTGTTTTTATCTTATATGTGCTTAAATTTTAGTGTGCATGAATTATAGAAAAATTTAATTTTTACAGCGTTGTTAGGTGGCTGTTTTTGTAGATGCCTGAGAAAACCGCTTCGCATCCTATTAGGTATATGCCGATTATGGAAAGTAGGAAACCAAAATCGAAAGAGGTCACAAATTCGGCAAAATTTCCAGTGATGTTAAATAGGGTGAGCCAGCCAAACGAGAAGGCGTAGAACACCGCGCCAACAGTGGAGAGAAGAACACCAAAAATCATTAAGAAATATTTTTTAAAACAACAACTAAATGAAATAAGTGTGACCAAAGAATTGATGAGATAAATTATGAAAAGCGAGTTTCTTAGGTCGAAATATTCTGGCAAATACTCTGTCAGCACAAAGTAGGCAATTAAACTTAGTGCAACGCGAACGGCGATGTTTAGCACCTTTAGTCCCGCGCCTTTTGAGATGACAACAGAGTAGACGGCAAGCACAAGTTGGTGGGCGAGCATGGAGTAGAGCATGATGTCTTGCGCCAATGTGATTTGGTCTAGGTTTTCGGCGTCACTTAAACTGAACAAAAAGTAGGCGGCAACGCAATAAGCGATTAGGGATATTGTTAAGAATATGCTTTTTTTGTTGATTTTCAATAGACATAGGCTCATGAGAAAGACAAGCCCTATTGCCACCATTTTAATCAAACTTTCGCTTAGCCATGCCCATGCTGATGTGTCAATGGCAAGTTCTGGCAAGATTAAAGAAAAGACAGCGCATGCCAAAATGAGAATGCTGAAAATTATAAAAAATGCGAGTCTTGTTTTACTTATTTGTTTTCCACTTTTATTCATATATATATTATAACAAATTTTTTATGTAAATAACAATAAAAAAGGAGTGTTTTCATTAAAATTTTAAAATACTTGCAATTTCATGACTTCTATTTTAAAAATGGTGCATTTTAAAGAAAAATACTAGCACATTTCGTGAGTCTTTCGCATAGAAAATATTATGGAAAAAGAAAAGAAGAATATTAGGATAATTTGCATAAAAGCACCACGCTGGATGGTTCCCTTTCTCAAGATGTTTTTAAAAGACAAATCTCAATAATTTTCGATACATATCTCTATTAATATGGTTTTTTCGGCAAAAACTGGCAAAAGTGCCGTCAAAATGACGCCATATTTTTGGTAATTGTAAAATATTGTAAAAATAGTTAAAAAATAAATGGCATAAATTTTGACTTTGCCATTTTTTATTATTTATAATTTTTCATGGTTACAAAGGAGAGTGTTATGAAAGAAAATATTTGGGCTAAAACATTGCTTGGAGTTTATAGGCATTTGGAGACAGTTTCGGACGCAATCGATAAAATTGTGCTTAAGACTGCTTTAAATTCCTACCATTTTTCGTTGGATGGGGATGATGTTTTATCGACCTCGAACAAATTGATTGAACTTGGCGAAAGAAAGGTGACGCTTATCAATTTGAAATTGCTTGTTGAGGAGATTCTCACAAAGATTGGGCAAAATGAGGCGGACATCCTTATCTGCCGTTATATTGAAGGCATGAAATTTAAGGATATTGCTTTTGAAAAAGGATTGGGTTTGAGAACGGTGTTTAGAAGATTGGGCAAGGCTGAAACTTCTTTCACAAAAAAGTTGTTGAATATGGGGTATAACAGCCTTAGCCTTCAAAACAAACTTAAAAGCGAAAAGTGGATTTTAAACTATTACTACGACATTCAATCTTCTAAAACTGACGAGGTGGAGATAAAAAAGATTGCGCTATAACAAGTGAAGGCTAATGAGACTTTGTTGTTATAAATGAAATTTAGGATATTTTTCTAACAATATTTTAAATTTTGCCTATAGGTCGCTGTCGTCAAACTCGAAATAGTCGCCATGATGAATTTTTCTAACTTTCTTCTCAGGTTTTGCCTTGCTTTTGGTAAGTTTGTTCGGCTTGATTAAAAAGTAGAGAATGAACACGCTCGGAACGGTGATTGCCACAATGAGCAAAACCTTTGTGCCAGTCGAAAGTGAGTTAAATTCGGGTGCCGTGTTAAAAAGCGCGCTCTCGTCAACCTCTGTGAAAACTTCGCTGTTTATCGTGATTTCAGGCAGGGTGTTGGTTATTTCAGAGTAGATATAGCCGTGATAGGTCGTTCCTTCGATGGTGACTGAGGCGTAATACCAAACATCACTTCTGTCGCTGACCTCTTCGCCAGAGAGCGTGCCGTAATACGAGAAAGATTGCGTGTCGTCAAGTTCGCAGTAGGCGCTCGAGTTGGTGTTTGGCAGTTCATAGAGATAGTAAGGTGTGAAAATGGAAAAGTTTAGGTTTAGATATGGCGTGCTTGGCACTCCTTCCATAAGCCTAAGGTCGCTTTTGGCAACATAGCCAGTTAAATCCTTATACACCACCTCGTAATAATCGTCTAAAACGTCGTTTATCTTGACAAAGTAGGAATATGGCAGTGTAAACAATGCGGAATTTGAGTTTGGCGATGAGAGAAATTGGACGTTTTCGGATGCGATTTTGCCATAGAAATCGCCGTCAACTTCGGCGCTTGCAAAGTTTAGGTTAATTGGAAATATGAGAGGTAATATTAGAAGAAAGATAATTTTTTTCATGCTTAAATTATAAATCTTTCGCTTTTAAGAAAGTTAGAAGAAATTTGTCTAAATATATAAAAAAGCGAATATTTTTGTTTTTTGGAGAAGAAATGGAAGAGACAATTTTTAAAGTTTTAAAGATTGAAAATGAGATAAAAAAGAGAAAACATCTGCCTATATATAGATACAACAAGGGCAAAAAGGTGCATAAAAAACAACTACTTTTTCATAGATGCGAAAAAAGAAACCGCTGGGTCTTTGGTGGCAACCGCTCTGGCAAAACTGAGTGCGGAGCGGTGGAAGTGGTGTATCTAGCACTCGGCATACATCCATACAGAAACAACAAAGTGACGGAAGGTTGGGTGGTTTCTCTTTCACGGCAGGTGCAACGCGATGTGGCACAACAAAAGATACTCCATTATCTTTCGCCATCGTCGATTGAAAAAGTGGTTATGGTGACAGGCGCGCAGGGAAGTTTGGACAGCGGAGTTATCGATTTCATTTTGGTGCGAAGCGAATGTGGCGGACTCAGCAAAATTGGTTTTAAGTCGTGCGACCAAGGGCGAGAAAAGTTTCAGGGCGCGAGTTTAGACTATGTCTGGTTTGATGAAGAGCCACCTTACGACATATATCAAGAGTGTCGCATGAGAGTGCTTGATAGGCGTGGAGAAATCTTCGGCACAATGACACCGCTGAAAGGGCTTACATGGGTGTATAACATAATCTATCTAAACGAAAACGACGATAAGGAAGTGTGGTATGAGCAGATTGAGTGGGCGGACAATCCGTTTCTCTCGATTGACGAAATTGAGAGCATGACAAAGTCGATGTCGGCAGAAGAGGTAGAGGCGAGAAGATATGGCAAGTTTATAAATACAAGTGGACTTGTTTACAGCGAGTTTGACGAAAATGTGCATGTGATTGAACCTTTTGACGTGCCAGCGGAGTGGCAGGATAACATTTCCATTGACCCAGGGCTTCACAATCCACTTTCGGCGCACTTTTATGCAGTCGACTTTGACGGCAATGTCTATGTTGTGGCGGAGCATTTTGAAAGTGAAAAAGATGTTGCATATCACGCAAATTGCATTAAGAAGATTGCGGATAGACTGAACTGGAAGCGGAACAGCGCTGGAAAACTTTCCGCGCTCATCGACCCAGCGGCAAGCCAAAGAACATTGTCGAGCGAAAAGACGGTGGTGGAACTTTTCAGCGAAAACGGCATAAATGTCAACACCAAAGTCAACAAGGATATGTTTTCAGGCATCACCACAGTGAAGAGTTATCTTAGAACTGCCGACGGACGAGTGAGACTTTACATCTTTAAAAACTGCACAAATCTTATCCGCGAGTTCAAATCATATTGGTGGGGTGATGGCGACAATCCAGTTAAGAAGGATGACCACGCGCTGGACGAACTACGCTATTACCTCATGACCAAACCTAAGAATGTGCCGAAAATTAAAAAGACGGAGATACAAAAGGACAAGGAGCGCCTTATGAAAAGGTTGAGATTGAATAGATAGTTTTTTATTGATTATAGAATAAGAAAGGATTTTTAATATTAAAAATAAAAAGTTTGAAAGTTAGGGTGTTTGTCATAAAATATTTAATAGATAGTGTGTTTAAAATATTAATTTTTAAGTTTTTAACATAAAATTTTGTTAGGGCATATTTAGAGCAAATAAAATAGCATACTACACTATATATTGTGTGGTATGCAATTAATTTTATATTTTTAAGAACTATTAAAATGAAATTTTCCAAGAGTGTTTTAGATATATAATTTAAGTAGATTAAACGAAAGTTTTTGTTAGATTTAAGATTAGATTTAAAAAGAACATTCTTAAATAACAAAATTTAATATCTTTTTTATTCCGCTCTTAGTGGGCTTATTGTGATTATCAGTGAGGTCATGGTGTTTGGTTCTTCTTCGCCATTAGGCGTTAGGTCAAAGGAATAAGAGAGAACGACATCGCCGTCCGCTTCAAAGGTCACATAAACATCGTCTTGTGTGCTTGAGGTGCCATAGGTTAAGGCGATTTGTTTAGTTGCAGAAAATCCGGTAGATGAAAATTCGAAATAAACATAATATGGTTGACTTGTCAGCCTAAACACATCTCTCATATCAGTGAAATTTGTGGTGGTGTTTAAGAAACTTTGGTTTGTCAGGCTTACAGGAGTGCGATAGTTCAAAACGTTTTCGCCGATGCTTATCGACAAGTTTCCAACGCAAGTTACATTTTGATTTTCCAAATTCTCTTCAGGTATCTCTTCGCCTTCTGCGTGCTCCACAACGCGATAGGATGAAAGTGTGTAATACATCTGCCTTGAGTCCTCAAAAATTGCGGTGTAGTTGTCGGCGGTGTAGGAGGAAGCGTTGAAAGTTAATGTGCTTGTTAAACTATCGCTTGAGGTTTCAATGTTGTAGGTGTTATTATTTACCAAAATGGTTTTGTTTTGGTATACCCACGCGATGAACCTATGTTTGTTCACTCCGCGCGCGGTCAAGGTCACTCTACTTCCGTCATCATACCTTCCCATGCCTGTGACATTGCCATTTTGACAGTTTGTGGTGGCTGTTATGTTATAAGTTTGCACTTCTCCGCATCCAACCAAAAGAAAAATAGGAGCGATAAGAATAACTATTAGTAATAAAAGGCTTTTTTTAGATAATACTTTCATTTTTCGCTCCTTTTAATTAATATGCGCAACAGTGCGTGAATAAACTATGTAACATTCTAGATATATAATAACGCAAAAAAATATTTAAAGTCAAATAATTGCGATAATTTAAAAAAATTAAGAGTATTTTTGATTTCCTTGCATAAAATAGTATATGTTATCAAACTGGTAATATGGTTTTTGCTGGCATAAGATGAGATTTGGCTGTTTTTTAATTTTGTAAGGAGATTTTATGTGGGAATTTTGCTTGACAACATGTAAACTTGACGTGGCGCGGTTTATCTTTCAGTCTATGAAAGAGGAACTTGATGGCTACCAAACTGTGCTTACTTGCTATGAGCGATATGGCTCATTTAACATCATGTTTGCCTGCCCTATGGAAGAGCAAACTCGCCTTACAAACATCTTAGAGAAAAACATCATCAAAGTCATCTGTTCCTACTATAAAGAAGGGTTTTTAAAGGAAAATTTATGTTTGCCAAGCCATGAAAAGATAAGTTTAATGGCGTTTAAAAAGGCGCTTATGAATTTCGATAGAGAGACCGATTTATACATCATCAGTAAAAATTTGGAACTTAAAAGCACATTAAATTTAGACTCTTTTTACGACTTTAAATTGAAAGCCCTTCGCGATAAGTGGGGCGAACTTGTGCTACTTGCTAATGAGAACAGCGACTACCTTATTGGCGATGACGCGTTCTACGATTTACTCAAATTTTTGGTGGATAATTTGGAAATTAAGGAAAACGAAATTTCGGTGTTTGAAAAGGAAAACGGCTACAGCATTATGGCGGATGAGTGTTTTGAAAGTCTATCGAATGAAGCGCTTGTGTCGACCTTAATCGAACTTTCGCCAAAGAAAATCAACTTTTATTGTGACAAAGAGAACTCCACTGTCTCGTTTTTGACCAAGATTTTTTCTGAACGCATAAATGTGAGTTATAATAAGAGTATGGAAAAAATATTTTCTTAAAATTGCTTGACAATATTTTATAAGTAGCATATAATAAAAGTGCATTTAGTGAAAGACAAGTAGTTTTAAGTTGTCATGCCTAGAGAAGAGTTGTTTGGTGAAAAACTTTGATGAGACTTAAGAATGAAACCACTTTTGCGCTTGAAGATGCTTTTAAAAGAGTGGCACGAATTTCGTGCAATTAAGGTGGAACCACGGTTATTTAATCGTCCTTAAAAACAATTTTGTTTTAAGGGCGTTTTTTGTTGCTCTTAAAGCGAGAAAAGGAGATAAATATGGAAAAAGATAAGAAACAAGAAGAAATTCAAAAGGCAAGGCACTCGCTTGCTCACATTTTAGCAAAGGCACTGACAACCCTTTATCCAAAGACCAAACTTACCATAGGACCAAGTATAGATGACGGCTTTTATTATGACATTGACCTTGACATCAATCTTACGCCTGACCATTTTCCTGAGATTGAAAAGAAGATGAAGGAGATAATAAATAAAGGCGAAGATTTCACGCGCAAAGTTGTTTCAAAAGATGAAGCGCTTAAACTTTTTAAAGGGAATGAGTATAAGACCGAGATAATCAACGAACTGCCAGAAAATGAAGAGGTGTCTTTATATTACACAGGCGATGACTTTTTCGACCTATGCCGAGGGCCTCATGTGGAGAGCGCGAAGAAACTTCAAAATTATGCCTATAAAATTCATGCTGTGAATGGCGCATATTGGAGAGGGAGCGAGAAGAACAAGATGCTTCAACGCGTCTATGTCTATGCATATCCAGATAAAAAACAACTTGCTGAGCATATCAACATGATTGAAGAGGCGAAAAAGCGCGACCATAACAAACTTGGTAGAGAATTAGGATTTTTTACCACTGTTGATTATATTGGGCAGGGGTTACCTATTTTGCTTCCAAAAGGTGCAAGAGTTATTCAAATACTTCAAAGATTTGTTGAAGATGAAGAGCAAAAAAGAGGATGGCAACTTACAAAAACACCTTTCATGGCAAAGAGTGACTTATATAAAATCTCTGGACACTGGGACCACTATAAAGATGGTATGTTTGTTTTAGGTGATGAAAAGAAAGATAAAGAAGTTTATGCTCTTCGACCTATGACTTGCCCTTTTCAATATCAAGCATATCTTAATAAGGCGCGTTCTTATAAGGACTTGCCATTAAGATATAACGAAACTTCAACACTTTTTAGAAATGAAGCAAGTGGAGAAATGCATGGGCTTATTCGTGTAAGACAATTTACGATAAGCGAAGGTCATTTAATGTGCACACCAGAACAGTTGGAAGATGAGTTTAAGGGTTGTTTGGAACTTGCTAACTTTATGCTTAAAACATTAGGACTTTATGAAGATACTTCATATAGATTTTCTCAATGGGATCCAAATGATAAAGAGAAGTATATTGGAACAAAAGAGCAATGGGATGAAGCGCAAAATGCGATGGAAAAAATTTTGAAAGACCTAAACATTCCTTATGAAATTGGTATCGGAGAAGCGGCTTTTTATGGACCTAAACTTGATATTCAAATTAAAAATGTTTATGGAAAAGAAGATACTTTGATAACCATTCAAATCGACCAAATGCTTGCTGAAAAATTTGGTATGGTTTATACCGATAAGGATGGCAACAAGAAAAATCCTTATATTATCCACAGAACAAGCATTGGTTGTTACGAAAGGACTCTTGCATATTTAATAGAAAAGTATGCTGGGGTGTTCCCACTTTGGCTTTCGCCAGAGCAGGTTAGGGTGCTATCATTGACAGAACGAAATAGCGACTATGTCAATGAGATTGTTTCCACGCTTCGTGAAAATGGTTTAAGAGCGGAGAGTGATAACCGAAACGAGAAAATAGGCTACAAAATTCGTGAGGCGCTTAACGAAAAAGTGCCATACCTTATCATCGTTGGCGATGAAGAAGAGAAAAATAAGACAATTTCCATTCGTGGACGCGGATATGAAAACAAGAGCGGACTTAACCTAAACGACTTTATCGCTCGCTTAAAAGAAGAAATAAGAACAAAGAAAATTTAGCAATATTTTTATTGCTATTTTTTCTTTTATTTAGGCTTTATAAATACTGCAATAGAA
This sequence comes from uncultured Clostridia bacterium, assembly GCA_944377825.1. Lineage (GTDB taxonomy): Bacteria > Bacillota > Clostridia > Christensenellales > UBA1242 > Caccovivens. Next base: position 8,870 of record CALWGA010000002.1, read on the forward strand.
ACTCTAATTTAAAACATAGTATTTTTAAATTAATTGATTAATAGGTGATTCCTCACATTGAATTTCAAATAATTTATTGATTGTAAATATAAAAAGGTAATTGAATTATCTTAAATTTTCTCTCTTGACAGTGGCAAAGTTTTGTGGTAAAATTTTCTTTGTAAGGGTCGAACAGGCGCGAATTTTTAAGGCGAATTGCTATAATTTTGGCGAATTGCTAAGAAAATTCTAAAAATTTCATTTTTCGCTTAATTTCGTTTGGAAAATTTTAGTAAACTATGTTACTATTAAAAGGAGAAAATTTCATGGGCATCAACGAACTAGCCATTCCTCTTTGTGTGATTTTCTTAATCCTTTTAATGGGGTTCTATTTTAAATAAAGGAGAATATTATGGAAAATGTCATCAACTATGTTTTAATAGGTATTGTTGTTTTGATGTTAATCGCACTTCCTATCATGATGAACAGCAAAAACAAAAAGGAAACACAAAAAATTCAAGAGCAAACAAATTCACTTAAAGTGGGCGATAAGGTGCTGACAACAAGCGGAGTTTATGGAACTATCACCGAACTTAAATTTGACGAAACTCAGAAACTTGTTGTTATCGAAACAGGCGGAAAAGAAAAGAGTTATTTAACAGTTGACGCCTATGCTATCTACACCGTTTTCAAGAGCGAAGAAGAACTTAAAGCCGAAGCCTTAAAGAAAGAGGAAGAAGAAAAGGCTAAACTTGAAAAGAAAGATGCTAAAAAAGAGAAAAATAAAGAAGAAAAGGTTGCTATTGAAACTCCTTCAAAGGAAGAAACTGCCGAGGCAGAAGTGGTTGAAAACGCAGAAACTAAAGACACTAAAAAAACAAAAAAATCTAAAAAATAATGAACGAGAAATTTATAGGCTAAGGCTTATAAATTTTTTTATGCCATTTTTTGTGGTTTATTTAAAATGCTTGATTTTTAGATTTTTCTATTTAGATATTATTTTTTAGCAAATATACCTTTTCATTTTGTCTTTTTTGGCGGATTTGTTATAATTAGTTTATGAAAATAATTCATTGTGCGGATATTCATATTGATATTAAAGAATTGAAAGGGCTGGGCGCGGATGAGAGAAAATTGAAGAGAAATCAACTTCTTCAAAACTTTTTTGATTTGGTGCAGTATGCTGAAACAAACGGCGTGAGTGCAATTCTTCTATGTGGAGATACCTTTGATGTGCCTTCGCCGAGTAAAAATTCTGTAAATTTGTTTAAAAAGGCGGTGTTAAGTCATCCTAACATCAAATTTTTCTATATTTGGGGTAATCATGACGCCAATTTTTGCCCTTTTGCAGACGACGAAATGCCAAAAAATTTTATCTTATTTAAAGAGAATTTTTCTAAGGTCGATATAGGCGAAAATGTTGTGGTAGGTGGTGCGTCGCTATCTAGATATGTGCATAATCTTTTCTATACTTCCATTGATTTTGATAAAAACAAGTTCAATATTTTGATGCTTCATCAACCTATCAACGCGACTGACGAATATTTTAACGGCGTCTACACAAACAATTTGCAAGGGAGAAATATTGACTATCTAGCACTTGGGCACATCCATTTAAGGCAGGATGGCAAGATTGACAATCGTGGAATTTGGCAGTATAGCGGATGTTTGGAAGGAATAAATTTTCATAATTCAGTGAAAATCGGCGAGAAAAAGGGCTTCTATCTTTTGAATATCGAAAACGGAAATTTTAAACGCGAGTTTATCCCGTTCAGCAAATATGATTATAGGAAGATTGAACTTACAATCACGCCAGATGTCAATCATTTTCAAGTTATGCAGAAGGTGGAAGAAATTGCCTCAAAACTTTCAAAAACCGACCTTGTGAAGATTATATTAAAGGGCAAACACACCGAAGATAACTCTGTGCAAGTGGAATTAATCAAGCAAAACCTATATGGCAAGTTTTTCTATTTAGATATAGTTGACGAAACGACCACGCTCTATGACTTTGAAAGTTATAAAGACGACAAACTTTCTTTAAAAAGCGAGTTTTTAAAGGAAGTGTTTGACAGCGACCTATCCGATTTAGAAAAAGAGAAGGTGGCGAACATCGGTTTGTCTGCGCTTAAAGGGGAGGATATACTGCTATGAAATTGATATCTTGCCACATAGACGCGTTTGGAAAATTAAAAAATGTTGATGTGTCCTTTAAGGAAAATATAACCTCAATTTGCGAGAAAAATGGCTATGGGAAAACCACGCTTGCCTCTTTTATCAAAGCGATGTTTTATGGACTTGGCGCAAATGCGAGAAAAAATAGTAAACTCACCGACCGCACAAAATATCAACCTTTTGAGGGCGGAAAGTTTGGCGGAGAACTTGTGTTTGTTTCAGAGAAAGGAAAATTTAAGATTAGGCGTATTTTCAACCGAACCGCCACGCTTGATGAATTTTATCTATATAATGCTGAAAACAATTTGAAGAGCGATGCTTATTCTTCAAATATTGGGCGTGAACTTTTTGGTGTTGGAAAGGAAACTTTTGACGCGACAATATTCTTTGGGCAAAAGGAACTGCCAAGCGAAATCAATGACGACATAAAGGCGTCGCTCTCAACAGGCAAACTTTATGGCGATGATGTTGATGCGCTATCTAAGGCAGTCGAAAAGATTAAGCAAAAGATAAGAGAACTGAAAAGCGAACTTAAAACTTTGAACCTTGAAAGTGATAAGGCGAGACTTAGAGAGTTACAACTAAAAGAAAATGCGCTAAATAACAAAATAAGCATCGCAAAAAATAATCTTACTGAATATGAGGAGAAATTAAAATCTTACCAACATATCAAAGAAGAGTTGGATGCGAAGCAAAAAGAATATGAAAAACTATCGACTGAAAAAAGCGCGACCATGATGTATCTTAATGAGGCATTGAGTGAAGCCGAAAATGCTGAACCGCAAGTGGAAGAAAAAGAAGAAACACCTAAGGTCAAAAAGACGGCATTAGTTTTTTCTATCCTTTTCTTTGTGTTGTCAATCGCGATGGTAGGGCTATTTTTTGCACTTGATTTTATCGCTTTCGTGGTGGCGTGTCCAGTGTTATTTGTTTTAGGGATAGTAATGCTCGTTATCTTCTTAAAACAAAAAAAGCAAAAAAATCGCCTTAAAAATGAAAAAAAATTGAAAAAAACTGAATTTTTTGATAAAAATGCTGAAAAAACTGAAAAAATAAAGCAAAAAGAAGAAGAAATTAAGAAGATTGATAATCAAATAAACTTGCTTTTTAATGGTTCTCCGCGGAATTTTGTCAACTATTATGAAGAAGTAGTAAGTAAAATAGGGGACGCTCAAAGAGGTGTTGTTGAACTAGAGAACGACCTAAAACATTATCAAAGCGAATTAGACAGTTTGCCAATAACTGAGTGCGATGACAAACTTCAAGCGGACACGGAAAAGAGCGATGAGTTGAATGATAAGATTAGATTGTTAGACACAACGCAAAACTTTCTTTTGACCTCTTCTGAGAATTTATCGTCGAGATATGTTCAGCCTGTGCAACAAAAGTTTGACGAATTTTATAAAAAATTTATAACGGGCGACGAACTTGTTGTGGACGGAAATTTGGATGTCCACTTAAAACAAAATATGTTGGAAGAAGGATACTTGAGTGCTGGCGTGCAAGACTTAGTGGAAATTTGCAAGCGTTTTGCACTTATTGATTTGGTGTTTGATAAGGAAAAACCTTTCATAATTTTGGACGACCCTTTTGTCAACTTAGACGACAAAAATTTAGAGATCGCACGGCAGATTTTGAAAAGTTTATCGCAAAAATATCAAATAATACTACTAACTTGCCACTCGTCGCGAAATATTTAAGACGATTTGTGGTATATGTTTGTGGCTTACATCTTATGTTGAAAGATGCAAATTAAATTAGAAAAATCTAGATGTAACAACTTAATGTAGGCGTAACTTTTTAACGAAAATACACTTTAATATTTAGGGAGGGTAAATGAAAGATATTGTTGAAATTGCAAAAACACTTGGCATACGTGGCGAAGATGTGGAGTGCTATGGAAGATACAAGGCAAAAATTCGAAATTTAAAGTTTGCTCCAAAGGGAAAACTAATTTTGGTAACAGCCATGACGCCGACAAAGAGTGGAGAAGGAAAAACGACAGTCTCCATTGGGCTTGCCGACGCACTGAACCGCTTGTGCGAAAGAGCCACACTTGCTTTACGCGAACCTTCGCTTGGACCTACCTTTGGTATGAAGGGTGGAGCGACAGGCGGTGGCAAGGCGGTTATTGTGCCGTCAGACGACATTAATCTTCACTTCACTGGCGACATGCACGCTATTACCACGGCGAACAATCTGCTCTGTGCGAATATCGATAATCATATCTACTGGGGCAACGAACTTGACATTCAAAAGGTTACCTTTCCGCGCTGTATGGACATCAACGATAGGGCGCTTAGGGAAATTACGATAAACGAAGAGAAGTTGAAAAATAATCATCCGCGAAAGGAAAATTTTGTGATTACGCCAGCGAGCGAAATTATGGCGATTTTGTGCCTATCGGAAAGCGAAAAGGAACTTGAAAAACGGCTTGGAAATATCATAATCGGCGAGAACAGTAAGGGCGAATTTGTTTACGCGAGAGAGTTAAATGTGGTTGGCTCGCTTATGAAGATTTTAAAGGATGCTATCTATCCAAATTTGCTGCAGACGGCGGAAGGCACTCCTTGTTTTGTGCATGGTGGACCTTTTGCCAACATCGCGCAAGGCACAAACAGCGTTATTGCCACAAAGACCGCTCTTTCGCACTCGGACTATGTTATCACTGAGGCAGGTTTTGGCGCTGACTTGGGCGCGGAAAAGTTTTTCGATTTGAAATGCCGAAAGTCGAAACTTGATGTGACGGCAGTTGTCTTAGTTGTCACCATGAAAGCATTAAAGGAGCATGGAAGAGAGAACTTACTTAAACATATTGACACCATAGAAAAGGTGTTCAATAAGCCTTGCGTAGTCGCCATCAATCATTTCGCAGGCGATGATGAGAAGGAGATTGAAAGGTTTAAAAATGATTGCCCTACGCCATGCTTTATATGCTATCCTTTTGAAAAGGGCGGAGCGGGATGCGAGGAACTTGCAAAGGTGTTACTTGAAAATATCAAAAAGACCAAACTTAAATTCGCATATCCGCTGAACGCGACAATTAAAGAGAAGATTGAATGCGTCGCAAAGAATGTTTATGGCGCAGAAAATGTGGAATTTTCAAGTGTCGCAAGTGAGAAACTTCAAAAATACAAAAAATACGCCAAAAACTATGAAGTGATTATTGCGAAAAGTCAGTATGCGCTTATTGACGAGAAAGATAAGACTAGCAAAACACTTAAAGTGCAAGATTTACAACTTAAAAATGGTGCAGGTTTTGTGGTGGCGTTATGCGGAAAAATCAACTTGATGCCAGGGCTTCCAAAACATCCTTTAGGATGAGGTTAGTTAAAATTTTTTAACTTTATATTTCTTTAAATATCCACTCTACTCGAGAAATTAGTTAAAACTTTTTAACTAATATTTTTTTAATTATTTTTGTAAATTGTTTGGAATATAATTTGATATGATGTATAATGCTTCATGGGATAAATATAAAAGGAGATAAATATGAAAAAAATTGCAGTCGTTGTTGACAGTAACAGTGGTATCACGCCAAAGGAAGGCAAACATCTTGGAATAAGCGTTGTGCCTATGCCATTCATTATTGGCGAGGATGTTTTATATGAAGAAGTGGATTTAAAGCAAGAGGAATTTTATCGCTTGCAACGAGAGGGCGTGAGAATTACAACTTCTCAACCTAATATCAATGAAATCGTAGACCTTTGGAGCGAACTCTTAAAGACGAACGACCAAGTTCTGCACTTTCCAATGTCAAGTGCGCTGAGTCAGTCTTGTGAAACCGCGCAAAAGTTTGCGGAAGAGCAATTTCCAGACAAAGTGTTTGTGGTTGACAACAAGCGTATTTCTATCACATCAAAAGCCTCCGTTTTTGACGCTATGAAAATGATAAATGACGGACTTGACGCAAAAGAGATTAAGGAATACCTTGAAAATGATGGTTTAAATTCCACAATCTACCTTGTTGTTGACACGCTTAAATATCTTAAACAGGGCGGTAGGGTGACACCGGCTGCAGCAGCAATAGGAACGGTTTTGAATATTAAGCCAATTTTGACCATCCAAGGCGGAAAACTTGACAAGTTTGCTATGGTGACCAACATCAAGGCGGCAAAAAAGAAGATGATTTCTGCACTTAAAAAGGACATTGAAACGCGCTTCGCAAAATATGTTCAGGAGGGCGAATTTGCGATTGCAGTTGCTCACACCACTAACGATGAAAACGCTGAAATCTTCAAGCAAGAGTTAATCAAAGAATTTCCAAACATTCCTTTCACCTATGTTGACCCATTGTCACTTTCAATCGCCACTCACACCGGCCCGAGAGTGCTTGCAGTCGGCGGATACCATTTCTATAAGAAAGATTAGTTTAAAAGCATTTTTGCGTAAGTTTTTGGAAAAAGGATTGTTATATTAATATAACAATATGAATTTAAATTATTAAGTTATAACTATTTTGATAAAAATAGGGTGGTGCCAGTTGACATCGTCCTTTTTTACATAAAAATCAGCACTAAAATTGTTGAGATGAGCGCGGAGAGAAGGGCGTGTGTGAATTTTTGAATGGCGAAAAGTTTGACTGGCATTTTCACCTGTTGAAGCATGGTTAAAGATTGAAGAAGGGTGGATATTCCGCCAAAACTTATCACGAAACTTGCTAGAACCACGGCGAGTTTGACATTGGCTAGTTCCGATAAACTCAAACAGCCCTTTGTTATTTCTATAGCGCCTTCAAGAAAGGCGGAGATATTTTCTGGGAAGAGATTGAAGAAAGGCGAAAGGCATTCAATTATGATAAAAAATATTGTTATTATGCAACCGACTGACAGTATGGCAAGCGTGGAAGAGAGCACAATTTCGCTGATGTCTATGGTTTTTGTGGTGCTTTTTTCTTTGCCAGTTTGAAAATTTGCATTTTTATTTTGGGTGTCTAATTTAGTGTTTATGTTGTTATTTTCGCTTTGATTTGCGATTTTTTCTATTTGAGAATTTTTGTTTCCCTTAGCCTTGTCATCACTTTTTTTACAGCCGAGTTTTCGATAGATAAGTCCGTTTAAAAAGGCGGAAAGAACATGCGAGATGAAGAGAATGTAGCCGATAGTGGAACTTTTAAACATCGAGACGCCAACCGCTCCGATTATAAACATCGGCCCTGATGTCGAGCAAAAGGCGGACATCCTGAAGGCTTCATCTTTGGTGATTTTGCCTTGCATGTATAGGTCCGCAATCATCTTTGAGCCGACAGGATAGCCAGAGAGTATCGCCATGAAGAAGGTGTAGAAAGAAATTGGTGGTGTATTAAAGAGGGTTTTGGTTACACGCTGGAAAGGGCGAGTCAGTTTTTCCATTTGTCCGAGCGATGAGAGTGCTTTTGTGAAGAACATAAAGGGAAGCACGCTTGGAAGCACATTGAATGCCCACGCGCTTATGCCATTTAATCCTTGTGCGATAAATTTTGCTGGGCTTACTATCATATTCAAAATGAAAAAGATGATAAGTGCCGACAAAATTATCTTTGATAGGTTGTTGTTTTTTAGTTTTAAATAAAGATTTTTCAAAATAACTCCTTTTTTATTTGACAATTTTCTACTCAACACTTATAATGAAAAATATATCTAACAAATATATTTTATTTTTAATTTAAGAAAAAAAGAAGCGGAGAAAATATGTTTAAGGTTAAAGATTTAATAAAAGAGGCAAAGCGTAGGCAAAAAACAATCGTCTTTCCAGAAGTGAGTTTTTCGGATAGAACGCTTGAGGCGGTTAAGATTTTGCAGAAAAAGAAAATTTGTAAGGTGCTTCTTGTGGGCGATGCAAGCGCGCTTATTTTAAGAGATAAAAGCATGGAAAAGTTTGACATTGTCAACCCTGTAACCTTTCCAGACAGAAAGAAATTGGTCAAAACTCTCTATGAAAAGCGCAAGAAAAAGGGCATGACGATAGAAGAGGCGGATGAACTTGAAAAGGACCCATACTACTTTGCAACGCTCTTAGTTGAATGCGGATATGCGGACGGCATGGTGGCAGGTGCGGAAGCGCCAACAGGCAACACTGTGAGACCAGCACTTCAAATCATCAAGGCGAAGAACAAAAATCCTGTTTCGTCCTGCTTTTTGGTGTATGGCGCCAACAAGTTTTTAAATGGTAAGGCACTCATATTGTCCGACTGCGGAGTTATTGAAAAGCCGGATGCGGAAACCTTGTCGGCGATTGCTGAAGCAAGTGTGGAGAGTGCGAAGGCGTTTAAAATTGGAGAGCCGAAGGTAGCGTTTCTTTCCTACTCCACAAAGGGCAGTGCAAAGAGCGAGGATGTGACCAAAGTGTGCGAAGCGTATGAAATCTTTAAGAAAAAGAATAAGGATGTGCTTGCCGACGGCGAAATTCAGTTTGATGCTGCCATGGTGAAGAGCGTTTCCGAGCATAAAGCGCCAAACAGCGAGATTAAGGGCGATGCGAATGTGCTTATCTTCCCAGACATCAACGCAGGGAATATTTGCTATAAGGTTACGCAATATATCGGCGGTCTGAACGCGATTGGGCCGATATTACAAAACCTTAAAAAGCCAGTGAACGACTTATCGCGCGGATGCAATGTTAACGATATTGTGATGCTCAGCGTGATAACAGCACTGCAGTGAGAAAAAAAAAAAAAATAAAGGAGAAAAAGATGAATATATTGATTGTAAACGCAGGAAGTTCGTCATTAAAATATCAACTTCTTGATATGGACAAAGAAAAGGTTATTGCAAAAGGAAATTGCGAAAAGATAGGACTAAGTGACCCATTTATTTCCTATAAGCATGACGGAAAAGAAGAGATTTATAAAGGCGCTAAAAACCACGAAGAAGCCATCAAAAAGGTGCTTGACATTTTGGTGGACAAAAAGAACGGCGTGATTAAGAGTTTTGATGAGATTAACGCTATCGGTCACCGCGTAGTTATGGGCGGTTGGATTTTTAAAGAAAGCACTTTAATCGACGATAAGGTTATCGACCAAATCGACAAACTTTCTGAAATGGCTCCACTTCACAACCCTGCTCACGTCCTTTGCATGCGCGCTTGCAAAAAGGTTATGCCAAAGGTTCCACAGGTTGCTGTATTTGACACTGCATTCCACACCACTATGCCTGAAAAAGCATATATGTATGCGATTAAGTATGAAGATTATGATAAATATCATGTAAGAAGATATGGCGCTCACGGCACAAGTCATAGATATGTTGTGCAAGAACTTGCGAAAGTGTTAAAGAAAGATGTTAAAGATGTCAATGCCATCACTTGCCATATCGGCAATGGCTCATCAATCACTGCAATTAAAAATGGCAAAAGTGTGGACACATCCATGGGACTCACGCCACTTCAAGGTGTCGTTATGGGAACGCGCTCGGGCGATATTGACCCAACTGTTGTGCAATTTTTATGCTCACACAAAAAACAAACCGTTGACGAAGTTCTAAACTATCTCAATAAGGAGTGTGGACTTTTGGGTGTTTCTGGTGTTTCAAGTGACCATAGAGAAACCACTAAAGCGGCAGAAGGTGGAAATAAAAGGGCGCAACTTGCACTTGACCTTCTTGCATATTCCGTTAAAAAATATATCGGCTCATATCTTGCTGTTTTAAACGGCACGGATGCCATTGTGTTCACAGGCGGTATCGGTGAAAATAGCAAGGAAGCGCGCGAGCAGATACTAGAAAACATGGAAACTCTCGGTATTGTGCTTGACAAAGAGAAGAACAACAACTTCAAACGCGGACAAATTGAACTTATTTCGGCGAAGAATTCCAAGATTAAAGTCTATGTCATTCCAACCGATGAAGAACTTATGATGGCACGCGACACCAAGGAAATTGTAAAAAAATTAAAAAAGTCTAAATAAAACTTGACAAATTGAGTTTTATGGTATAAAATATTAAAGCAAAAACTTAGAAATTTACTAAAAGGAGAAGAAAAATGGCTGTTCCAAAGGGTAAGGTTTCAAAACAGAGAAGAAACACAAGAAACTCTGCAAATTTTAAGGCAGAAGCAGTTACACTTGTTGAGTGCCCAAAATGTCACGAACTTAAAGCACCACACAAGGTTTGCAAAAATTGTGGAACTTATAAAAACGAAACTGTTGTTGAAGATAAGAAAAAGAAAAAATAAAATTTCACGGCTAAGCCGTGATTTTTTTACTTTTGTATGCGAAAAAGTGTATTAGGCGAAAAAATCGAAAGAATTTTGTAATTTGACATACAAAATGTATTGTGATATAATAAATTTATGGAAGATTTAAGGGATTTAACGCAGACTGAACAGTTGGTTCAAAGTGCAAACATCATTAAAGAGAAATCGCTTTCGCTTTTGCAGAGCAGAAACATGGGCGAAGAATTTATTGATAAACAAATCGAAATCAACAAGTGTGTTGATGAGTATGTTGCGGGTTTAGGCAATATTGACAATGTTCCCACGGAAAAGTTTTATGGGTATCTGGTGAAGATGTGCGCCATGTTTCATAATGCGCACCTAAGTGTGAGATACAAAGGCGAAAGTGAAAAAAGAAAATATTTAAGTCAGCACCTTTTGCATATCAATAACAAAGTTTATGCCATCTGTGACGGAAAACTTTTGGAAGTGGTAAAAATTGGTGGTAAGCCTGTCAATGAAGTATGTAAGGCTATGAGCGAGTATATTTGTTATGAAACAAGCGAGTGGCTTTCGGTGCAACTATGTAATTACTTGAACAGGACCACACTTTATGATATTTTAGGCATCGACTATTCTTCAATCGAACTAAAAAATGGGCAAAAATTAAAGGTCGACATCACGCAAGAATGGTTTGACTTTAAGAAATGTTTTCCACCATATGACTTGCCAAACGAGAAACCATATAGTTATTCGGTTATCGAACCGAATATCATAAAGATAAACTACCTAACTTGCGATGCGAATTTTAAAAGTGAAATTGAAAAATTTTTTGAAGAAGTCGAAAATATAATCGAAACGAAAAACATAAAACACTACATCTTTGATGTGCGCGGAAATCCGGGTGGCGATTCGGAGATAATTAAACCGCTGTTAAGATATCTAAACGAGAACAACATTACCGGCGTGACACTGACAGACAACAGAGTTTTTTCTTCAGGGACTTGGGCGGTGCGCTACGCAAAAACAATTCTAAACACAACGCTCATCGGTCAACCGCTTGGGCAGGGGAATATTCGTTTCGGGCAAAGTTCTGGCAAGATTGAACTAAGTGATGATCTAATTGTCAGTTACACTGAAAAGTTTTTCGATTTCAGTGATGTGTTCAAAACTCTGGGCGTGATTAAGCCTGACATTGAGGTGCCATTGACAGCAAAAGATATTGAAAGCAAAACCGACAAAACCTTGACCGTTGCCATTGACTACATCAACAAAAATTTTGATGTGGATAAAGAAAAGAATTAAATTATAAAGCAAAAAAAGAGCAGGGTTAGTAAAATCTGAAATTAGCAGAATTAACAAAAAAAGGAGCTATGCCTTTCATTAGCAAAACTCCTTTTTTAATTAGTTTGAAAAATTACAGACTAACATATGTCATTTTATTATTCTTTTTCTTTTGATTGCTTTTCTAAATAGTCAATAAGAGCAGGCCTTAAAACTTCATAACTTTCCTTATCTTCATAATCAAAATAATCAAGTTGATCAGGATGAAAGTTGATGGACACTTTTTCTATACATTCGGGAGCAAAGGATATTTTGGTGCGTATCACACATTTTCCACAACTCTCACCAAAACCA
>CALWGA010000003.1 GCA_944377825.1 uncultured Clostridia bacterium
GATATCCCATAACATAAGTTAGTAAGACCCCTTGCAGACCACAAGGTTGATAGGTCGCATGTGTAAGTGCAGTAATGCATTCAGCTGAGCGATACTAATAGGTCGAGGGCTTAATCACGGATTAAAAAGCATTAAGCTTTCTTCTAAATATGTAGTTGTCAGAGAACTAAATTCTCTGATGAATATTGCTGAAATTTCATATCCTCCTTTTCTTTAATTTGGCAATATTCAACTTAACTTGATAATTCCACTTTTTGCTTGACTTTATTGGTTTATTATGTTATACTAATAAGGTAGTAACATTAAGTGTTATTATACCATAACCAGTGGCGATAGAGAGAAGGTTCCACCTGTTCCCATCCCGAACACAGAAGTTAAGCTTCTCATCGTCGAAAATACTTGGCTGGCGACGGCCCGGGAAAATAGAACACTGCTGGTTAATGTTAAAGCCAACCGCACGAGGTTGGTTTTTTCTTTTTTATAAATAAATTTTATTTAATAAAGGCAGTGTTCTGTTAGTTTTCGCAAACGCTTGCTTTGCAAGCATTTTCACGTTCTATTAATAATAAAAAGGGGATAAGTGTTTACTTATCCTAATTCTTTTAATAATTTCGCCACTTTCTTGTTGGCTTCTTCTTTATTTGCAGTTTCAGTGTTTCGTCTTTTTTCTAGATTTTTGATTGCTAGGTCGGTGATGATGCCTGCTTCTTCAATTTTAAATTCTCTATTTTTAAAGCCATTTGACAGGGCTTTCTTTGCACTCTTCAAAAATTGTGGTTGGGATACAACTTCGTAAGGGATAGCCATTAAATAAGACTTAAATCGTCGACTTCCAAAACCTGTTAATTTTTCAGTGTTCATAGTTCGTCCCCAAAGGAATAGTTCTTTTAAAATAAATTTATTTAATTCTTTATCGAAAAACAGCGTGTCGTTCGGATTTTCGCTTCTAATAAGTTGATATAAACCCGTGCGTTTTGTGGTCGAACTTGTCACACAAACCGCTTCTAATAAAATTACATTCTCTGGGATGGATGAGTTTGTTTTAACATTTGCTTTTGAAAGTCTATAATAAAATCCTAAATTATTTCGTCTAAAAATTTGTCCGTTTTTTATTTTTTCTAACGCTTCTTCATAGTTAAAACAGTAAATCTTGGAATATTCATGGTCATCTTCATATCGAAATTGCATACTTTCTCCTAAATATCAGCATTTTTCATTCCTATTTTATCAAATTGTTATTAACTTGTCAATATAATAATTCTTTTTAATTGTGGCACAAACTTTTATGTTTATTTTTGATATGCTTGACAAAAATATTTTTGTGTGCTATAGTAAGAGCATAGGTGTGGCAAGTCTATATCACTTTTAAGGAGGGTATGATGGCAAAACGTTCACAGGAAAAACAAAATGAAGCGCGCGAGCGTTTGACAAGGCTCTATGAGAATTTGGGCAAACTTTATAGTGTCAGTTTGGCAAGGCTTCGTGGCACATATCTTAAAGTTGCCAGAGCAATGGAATTGATGTGTGAAGAGGGTGCAAATAGTAGTAAATATTACAAGCAGTTGGCAAAACGTGAAGAAGAGATTAATACTCTAATTAAAGATGGAGAAAACGCTTTAGAAATCAATAACGCAGAGGTTAAGGCTATTAGCAATGGTGAACCACTTAAAGGATTTGATTATAAGGGCGCTAATGATATAGCGGAAAATTTCAAGCGAACGGTCGATTTGACATGTGACAAAGCAACTAAGACGCTTAATAGTTCGAATGCTTATCGTCAAAATCTTATCTCATCTAAGAGTGCCACAAACGAAAAAAGGGCAAATGCTTAGTAAAAAAAACATCATTTTATTTGACATAACACTTGAAAATATTATAAAATAAATATGCTTTTATGGCATATTTTTTATTTAACAAAGGACGGGTTATGAATATCGGTGTTGACTTGGATGGCGTGGTCTATCAAACGGAAAAAATGTGGCGTGATTATGCTGAAAAATATAACAAATTGATTGGCGGAACGCTTATAGATGACAGCGAACCTAGAGTCGATAGAAGGTATGATTGGGATGAACATCAACGAGAGAGTTTTATTCAAAATCTGTCCTTAGAAATTTTAACAAAGGCACCTATCTATCCTAATGCGAAAGAGGTCATTTCTAAATTAAGAGAGAATAATAAGGTCATCTTTATCACAAGGCGTGGCTTTGACACTATTGGCACAGACAGCGAAATTGATGCAACACTTAAGCGACTAAAAGAGGACGGCATAGAATACGACAAGATTGCTTTCAGTCAAGATTCCAAAGTTAAGGCGTGCAAAGAGAACAATATCGACATCATGATTGATGATTATTACAAAGTCATCGACGAACTTATGGACAACGGCATAAAGTGTTTGTGCTTTAGAGATAAAAGAAACAAGATGGGCAAGCACAATGTGCTGGAGGTCTACTCTTGGGATGAGGTTTTGGAGTTTTTTGAAAATTTAAAATAAAAGGATGTTATCTTATTTTATAATATCCTTTTTTATAATTATAATTTTTTTATAAAATTTATTGATATTGAAATATATTAATAGAGTTTTTTTGCTTTAATTTAAAAATTTTCGCTATATTTTTGTGAATTCTATTAAACATATTTGAGTAAATACAATTAAGGCTCCGATTTGATAATCTTAATTATTTTATTGAAACTCACTTGTTTTGTTTTCTTTTTTCTTCTTCGCAAAAGTTCGAGTGCTATCATATATATTGCATATCCAACAGCGAACACTGGAGCGATAACCCAAACCGTCAATGGCGTGCCGTCAAGAATTGGACTATTAATATAGAAGGCGCTTCCAAAGTTCAAAACATTGATAAGGAAAGTTCCAAAGGTTATATATGCCATAAAGCCTATCACAAGATTTGGCCACTTTTTGTAATTTGGTATGAACCAACCGATGAGTTCAAGGAGTATGCATAGGTAAAGCCCTGTTGCATGATGAAGGAGACCTGATATCGTTGCACCATAGAAGAATGATATATTTTGACCGATAAAGTCTGGATAGCACAAGGTTAACAAATCACCCACAAAGGCGACATATAGAACAAAGTGTAGCACATTGTTATTGCGTTTGCCGAAGATGACAGTGAGAGATAGCACAAGACTTGATAAACCGCAAAAGGTGTTTGGAATTAGGTCGAGTGCATCGCCATTTTTTAATACGATTGAAATTCTGTTCCATAATATGAAGGCGAATAACAAAACTCCGACGCATCGCACAATGATATCTTGCGACTTTGTTGATTTTGCATATTTTTTAATAAAATATAGTGATATAACGCTTATCACAATAAAGATTGCCAAAAAGGTTAAATGCTCCCAGCCAAATATTTGTGGATTCATAATTTTACTCCTAAACTTTAATATTTTATCAAAAACCTTTGCATAACACAAATTATTTTATATTAAATCTAAAAAAATATAAAAAAGTTGCGCAAAATTATTGACATTAAATTTCCAATTTGCTAAAATAGCAAAGTAACCATTGATATTCCGGAGTAGCTCAGCGGTGGAGCAGGTGGCTGTTAACCACAAGGTCGTAGGTTCGAATCCTATCTCCGGAGCCAAGTTATGCACACCAAACATGGTGTGTTTTTTAATTTTGTTTGTGACCTTGCGGACAGCGTTGGAAACGCTGTGTTTTCGAAGAAAACTTAACAGCCACAGGCAGAACTTAAAGAGTATGGAGCGAAGTAAGAGAATTGATGTATTGTTTTATTTTTAATATTCGCTTGACTAATTTTGTTATGTTTATTATTATAAGGATAGAGTTTTATATAGTAGGAGAAACTTATGATAACGAT
>CALWGA010000004.1 GCA_944377825.1 uncultured Clostridia bacterium
CATCAAAAGCGAAAAAAAGACGGCAATACTTGTCACGCACGACATCTCAGAGGCAATCTCTATGAGTGATAAGATAATTGTTTTGTCGTCAAGACCTGCGCGTGTCAAGGATGAAATCATACTCAATCTCGGCGGAGACACTCCGTTAAAGAAGAGAGAGGACTCATCATTCAGTGGCTATTTTGAAAAGATATGGAGAGAACTTACCAATGAAGAAAAAAGCGAAAACGGTTAATTTTTCACTTTCACACAAAAAATATGTGAAAAAATTAAGACAAGATAAATTCATTGTCATCTTTTTTCGCATTTTTGTTTTAGTTGCCTTTTTAGGCTTGTGGGAACTACTGACCTACACAAATGTGATGGATCCTTTTTTTGTTTCCAGCCCGTCAAGGATTATCGCGCAACTTGGCGACATGATTGCCTCTGGCACCCTCTTTCATCACACATGGGTAACGCTATATGAAACACTTATCGGCTTTCTTATCGCCACCGTGCTTGGTTACTTAATTGCGGTGCTACTATGGTGGAACGAAAAAGTGCGAAAAATCTTTGAGCCATACATCGTTGTTTTAAATTCTCTGCCTAAAATTGCGCTCGGACCTATCATCATTCTTTGGGTAGGCTCTGGCACAAATGCGATTATTTTGATGTGCGTGCTTATCTGCATTGTCATCACAACCATGAGCATGCTATCCGCCTTTATCAACGCAGACGAAGGAAAGATACTCCTACTTAAAAGCATGAATGCCAACAAATTCCAAATTCTATGGAAACTGATTCTTCCTTCATCTATGAAAGACTTTATCTCTGTTTTAAAGATAAATGTCGGCATGAGTTTCGTTGGAAGCATTATGGGTGAATACTTGACAAGTAAGGCAGGACTCGGCTATTTAATTGTGTATGGCGGACAGATTTTCAAGATTGACCTAGTGATGAGTGCGACCTTTGTGCTTTGCATTTTGGCGTTTGTGATGTATTCCCTCGTCAGTCTGCTTGAACGAATATATAAAAAATAGAAGCACGCAAATTCCCAGCACCGACGCAAGCGGATAGAGATTGGCAACAATCAGCGAAAATCCTAGTTCGCTTATAAGAAATGGTAGAAAGATTGCCACAAATATGCCTAAAACCTCACTATGACTGAAACCATCCACCGAAGATTTAATCGTGAGACACAGCGAAAATAGCGTTGTCAAACATCCAATTAATATGACGATATAACAAAGCACAAAAAAGAAAGAACTGTCTTTGCATAGATACAAGAAAGGCATATCGGCAAAATGACTGTCTACGTGTGTTCGCAGTGCAAAGTTGGCGAAAAGAAGGAAGGCAAGAAGTAGTAACGATGAAAACAGACTGACTAAAAAAGTCTGTTTTTTGTTTAACTCGCGCCCCGCCTTGCTGACAATAAAGGTGCTTGTTGAGAAATTAAGTGCCACATAGAGCGGACAATAAAAATAGCCGAATGGACTTTTTGCCTGCACTGTAAACTCTGGATTTTGAAAACAAATATAGATTAAAACCGCTAAAAATATAAACACGCAAATCGGCATAAGGATAAGCGTGACCTTTTCAAGCGCCCTTATGCCTTTTAAAGTGATAAAAACGGTAAAGACGAGAAGCAGAGCACACAAAAAGATGTAAAGAAAAGAGTTTGAAAACATAAACAAACTTTTAAGCCCAGCAAACATGGAAGCGGTGAAAACAAGCGAAATAAACATCAAAATGATATTGACAATCTTTAGTTTTTCCAGTTTTTCAATCACAAATTTGCCCTTAGAAAGAAATAGGTAGAAAAGAAGGAAGAATAGCACGCACGCAATGACGATGTATAGATAGGAAAGTTCTCCAAACCGACTGAAAAACACCAGAATTTCCTTTCCGCTGGAGAATCCTGAGCCAACAATCGTTCCAAACAACAAAAAAACAGTTGTCCAAACCTTTTTCATAAGAAATTTTATGTTAAATCTAGCAAAAAAAGACTTCAATTTTAATCTAACAATCCTAATTCTTCTCTAAAAGCATCAAGTTTACATGATTATCAATAATTTCTTTTCTAAATACATGGCAATTTTTAACTAAATATATATTAATATCAACATGATAAACCCTGTATGAAAACACAAAAAATATGCAAACTATTTTCATGCATAAAAGACTACTAATATATCTCTTAATTTTTGCCTTATCTGCAAGTGTGTTTTCTTGCCTTTTTCCTTACCCTATTTTTTCTTCCTACACCAATGTGACCGACAAAAACATGGCGGAAATTGCCAATGTCAACGAGAGCGAGTTGGAAGTTGAGCAGGACAACGAGATAAAGGTGCTGAATGTGGACTGGAATGTGGCAAATGCCATAGTCGAGTGCTACACTCCATACCGCCTTATCGACATCAAAAGTGGCATAAGCATAATGATTGAGCGTATCGGCGGAGTGAACCATGCCGACATCGAAACGATAGACTCTAACAACACCTTACTCTTATATGAAATATTTGACAGCAATCTCTCATGGAACAAACGCCCAATGTATTTGGAACTAAGAGACAATGTCTATCTTTGTTGCAGTCTTTCCGGCTTCCCGCATGGCGAAAGTAAGGGCGAAAACAATTTGAACGGACATTTATGTTTACATTTCAAAAACTCAAAAACCCATGGAAGCGGACAGGTAGACAAGGCTCATCAAAAAAACATCACCTACGCCTACAAAAACCGAAACAACATTCAAGAGTTGATTTGACTAAATCTTTTTCGATATAAAAATAAAAAACCAAGCATATTTTTCTTGGTTTAACTTTTATCTATATCTTGTTGTGGTATGCATGCATAATACACCATATTTTGTATGTTAGACATATTCCACTTTTTTTAGATATAGTCCGTTTGGTGGCATGGTCTTACCTGTCAGACTTCTATCTCCGCTCTCAAACGCCTTCAAAATATTCTCTTCGCCTATCTTATCGATGTTAAGAAGAGTGCCAACAATAATGCGAACCATATTATATAAAAAGCCATTTCCAGTTATTATGAATTTAATTCTATTGCCATTTTTTACAATTTTAAAGTCGTAAATCTCTCGCTCATAACTTGAAACATTTGTATGTGCCGAGCAAAACGCCTTAAAGTTATGCTTGCCGATAAAAAGCATACTCGCCTTTTTCATTCTCTCAACATCCACATCATGCGGATAATATGTGACAAGGTTATAATCAATCGCTCGCCTTGTTTTTGAAATGTCAGCAACATATTCATATGTCTTTCTTTTGGCATCAAAGCGCGGATGAAAATCGCTTTTGCATAAACTCACCTTTTTAACCACAACATCATCACTTAAAAGTTTGTTTAATGCGGTTTTGAAGTTTTTAAGTGGAATATTATTTGATATAGATGTGACCGCCACCTGCCCAAGTGCATGCACGCCCTTATCCGTTCTTCCACTGCCTTCAACCACGCATTTTTCGTTTGTCAAAAGAGATAGTTTCTCTTCAAGTTCGCCTTGCACCGTTCGTCTATCTTTCTGTTTTTGCCAACCATAAAAATTTGTGCCGTTATATTCCACAATCATCAAAATTTTTCTTTCCATATTTTTATTATAACTTAAAAGCGAAAATTTGTAAAATACTTACTTAAATTTCTAAAATATTTATTATACTAAAAAAAAAACATAATGGATGACTCAAAATTAAATAATAAAAAATAAGAAAACATAATAATATAATTATTATTTAATAAAATTACAAATATATTTGACAAAAATATATTAAAA
>CALWGA010000005.1 GCA_944377825.1 uncultured Clostridia bacterium
TTATTGACAACACCTTGGAACGCCTTTATCTCTCCACTCATACCACGCATATATTCATCTATGTTGTCAAGAAGATAGCCCATAGTTTCGCCTTTGAAATACTTTGTTAAGTAATTCGAAGCGTCATGGCAATTTTCTAGTGTTGCCGAAAAGTCCATTGTTTCCGAGATGTAGCCATAGTTTGTGCCGATAAGCACCATACACTTTTCGTCCAACAGCGGAATGATTTTAAATTCGGTAAGTATCAAGTTCTCAATGCCATTCATCATCACAACGGTTGGATAATTTGTGGCTTTTGAAATTACTTTCGCTATCTTTGAAATCATATCGGCAAGGCTCTGCGTTCTGTTTTCAATAATCGTCCTAACCTCTTCAAGTTCACCATTAGTTGCTTTGACATCTTTAAGTAGGTTCTCAACATAGAAGCGATAACCCTGCGCAGTTGGCACTCGCCCGCCAGATGTGTGGAGTTGCTTCAAAAAGCCCATGGCCTCCAAGGCGTTAAGTTCGTTTCGAAGTGTCGCCGTTGAAACATCAAGCGCTGTCTTATCTTTGACCGAACTACTAGTGATTGGCGCGGAGTCTTTGATGAACTCCTCCACCGCACTGTTTAAAATTTTGATTTTCCTTTGAGATAATTCCATTTTAACTCCTAGGTTTTCTAGTTGTTAGCACTCTCGACTTTCAAGTGCTAACACTATTATATGCAGAAAAATAATAAAAGTCAACTATTTTAGTCAACTTTTTTAAAAATTTTTTTATAAATATTTTATACCAACATGAAAGTTACAACGCCTTAGACACCTTTCAAATGCAAGCATCATTATATTAATATTGATATATTGTTTATTTAAATTATTATAATTAATATATAGGATATTAAATTTTGCTATCAAATTTTAATATCTTATATAAATTTTTAAAGAAAAATATTGACAAATAAAAAAATATATCATATAATAAAAAAGTCGAAGGGCTGTTTTTGCTTAAGCCTAAAAAATTTTAACAAAAGGAGAATTATTCAAATGAGCAAATTACTTGATACAACAAACAACACTAAATATCATGCGAATGGTTTTTCTTTTGCGATTATTTATTAATAGTTATCTTTATTAATTTTTCAGCGTAATTGTAACCTTCGTTTGATAAAAATACGGAGGTTTTTTATTGCCTTCGTAAAAAATTTATAATTTTAGGAGGTTATATGAAAAAGAATAAACAAAAAAAGTTGTCTCTTATGTCATATCTTTCAAGATATAAGTTTGGCGTGATTGGATATGTGTTTTTCACACTGATTGCTGGCACTTGCACAGTGCTTCAAACAATATTTTCCGCGCAAGCCATTTCATACATCACAGACCTTGAGAATAACTTTATGCTTGCCATATATACCATGCTTTTTGTGGGCGGACTTATAATTCTCAAAAGGGTTTGCTGGTTTCTCACAAGTTATCTCTATCAAAAATACGCCAACAAAATCATGGCGGATATGAACTTAGACCTAGCAAAACAAGCCTTTAAATTAAGTTCCAAAACCTACTCCGACTACGACACCGGCACCTTTGTGCAGAGAATTGTCAGCGACCCCGAGCGCGTTGTTGCCATGCTTGCCACCACCATCGACAATCTTACCGATCTTTTAACTTCGTTCGTCATCGTTGTCTACATAACCACCTTGAATGTCTACATCGGTCTTATCATTCTTGCCATTGTGCTTATCGGTTTCACTTTGGAATATTTTAGGAACAAGAAAAAGCGAGTTAACCGAAGAATTACACGCAAGAAAAACGACAAGATTAACTCTCTCACCACCGAGATTGTTCGAAGCGAAAAGGACATCAAAAGTTTAGGTTTGGAAGAAAAACTAAGCGAAGTTTCAAAGGCGAACTATGACGACTATAAAAAGACAAGTTATAAAACCGAGATGACCGATATCTATTTTTGGTCGGGTAGAAATTTTGTTGTTGAACTTGGCGGATTTTTGATGTTACTACTTGGCGTGTATTTTATGGACCTTGGAATTTTAACTCTCGCTTCGTTTATGATAATCTACTCCAACAACGGAAATCTATACAGTTTCATTTGGATACTTGGCAATATTGCCGATAGTTTTGTAGAAATTAAGGTTTGCACTGAGCGTATGTTTTCACTCTTCAATGAAGAAATATTCCCGTGCGAACATTTCGGCGCAAAGGCGGTTGAAAATGTTAAAGGCGAAATTGAATTTATAAATGTTTCCTATTCCTATGTGGAATATGCAAACGAAGAAGAGGAAGAGAAACCTACAAAAAGGAAAAAGAATAAGAAAAAAGAGCGAAAAATTGAAAGCGTCAACAAGATTTTTGACAACCTTTCCTTCAAAATTGAGCCGAACACCACTGTCGCCTTTGTGGGTAAATCTGGCTCTGGCAAAACGACAATTTTAAACTTGATGTCGAAAATGTATGAGGTCGACGGCGGAGAAGTTTTAATTGACGGAATAAATATAAACGATTTAGATAAGCAATCACTCAGAAATACCATCTCTCTTGTCAATCAATTTCCATATATCTTCGACATGACAATAAGAGAAAACTTACTGCTTGCAAAAAAGGATGCCACAGAAGAGGAAATTGAAAGTGCCATTAAAAGAGCATCTTTAAAAGAATTTGTCGGAACGCTTAAAAAGGGACTTGACACAAAGGTTGGAGAAAGCGGAATAAAACTTTCTGGCGGACAAAAACAAAGGCTCGCTATTGCAAGAGCACTGCTAAGAAACTCGCCGATAATAATCTTTGACGAAAGCACAAGTTCACTCGACAACTTCGCCCAAGAGGACATTAAACATTCTATTGACAATATGAAAGGACAAAGCACAATCGTAATTGTCGCTCACCGCCTTTCAACGATAAGGAATGTCGACAAAATCTTCTTTTTGGATGAAGGCAAGATTGAGGACATCGGCACCTTTGATGAACTATTTGAAAACAATGTTAAATTCAAAAATATGTTTTACGCCGAAAACTTAGAAAGTTAAAAATCTAGAAAATTAGAAAAATTAAAGGATATTTCAGAAAAATATCCTTTTTTTATAGATTTTTTATGATTTTTTTAATAAAAATTGCGTTTTTAATGAAATTTTACAATTAATTTTATATATAAACTCATCATAAAAAATTGCATTATTTCCCTTCTATGTTTTGAAATTTTTCCTCAACTCTTAACTCAAACGCTTTGCGTTTACTCATCCACCACTCTTCATTGGAAATCTTTGATTCCCCTTCACTTTTCTCTGGAAGGCTATGCCTTCCCTTCACTCTATATAAGCCTTCCATATTTTCTTATCATTTTTGAGAAAGGTAGTCTACTAAGGTCTTTAAAGAATTTCTCTCTCACTTTCTTTTCAGAAACAGACTTAGTATACATCTCGTTATGCGCCACCGCCTTATCAAAAGGCACTTCAAGATAATTTGCCTTATCTTTTATCGCATTAAATATTTCCTCTCCCTTTTTTGTGTGAATAAGCACAAGAGAAACGCCCTTACCGTCGTTCATTTTTCGACAAACTGAGTTCACACCCCAAAAATCAGCAAGAGTTATATCGCATTGGCGCGTGATTGTTTTAAAGGAACAAGCATAACAACATGGTCGCAAGCACTTATTAAATAAAAACATGATAAACATAGGGTCGGTTATATGACTCTTTCGATAGGTCTTGTTATTGGCAAATTTCATACGCATGGAAAACAAAAGCCAGCCCAAATGCTTATCTCTAAAGGAAATCTCTTGTATTTTCGCATGCGCCTTTGAATAGCGATATTCCAAATATTTTTCCCAAACAAGCGGAGAAGGCACACCGTGACAGATTAAATCCTGCGTGATAAGGTTGTCGTAGTCCTTTCTTAGATAACTCTTCAGTCCACCGATTTGGCAAGCAGTTCCTGTGAAAAGCACAAGGTGTCCGCTATCTAAAAGTTCCTTAGCCTTTTTAAAGGAATCTCTCATATCACTTTGCACATATTTTGAAGCACGAAGTTTTTGTAAATCTTCCTTATTTTCAATATACGTGTGACAAACATTAAACTTTTCGTCGAACGAAGCGCCAAACACCACTCCACCCTTGTCTAACACATAGTCGGCTAGTAGCGAAAACGCCCCGCCGGAAGAGGAGTTCATTCTTATATCTAAATCCTTGTGAACAAGTGCATATGCGCGAGGTTTGTGTTTTGTGTCCACTTGTCTATTTAAAATCGGGCAAATTTTTTCGCAAAGTCCACACTTTATACAACGCGACATGTCGACAACTGGATAGAGAAAACCCTCTTCGTCTCTTTCCATTGAGATGCAGTTTACAGGGCAAATTGAGGCACAAGCAGTGCAACCTGAGCACAATTTTTTATCACTAATTTCAATCATTTTTTTCTCCAGAGGTATATTTATGAGGATTAAATATCATCACAAATTTGATTTTAAAAACATATTTAATAGCAAAATATGCAAAAAATTAACTAAAAAATCAATTTTTTTACGAATTTTCTATGCTTTTTAGTGAATTTTTCAAAAATGTAAAACTTTCCTCTCTCATTTTGGCAAGTTTTTTATTAACCTCAGTGTAGTCCAAGGTGAAATATTCTTCTTTCTTTATCGACTCGCTTGTTCTAGATTCAAGACCTAAATTTTTAAGTAGTGAGCTCACTCTTGAACTTGTGCTTTTCTTTGATATAAATGAAATGAAAGGTTTTTCAAGCGCAATTGACATAGCATGTCCATGGAAGGAATTTGTAACGATAACTTCAGCGTTTAAAAACAGGTCGATAAACTCAGCAGAGGTGTGAATAAAATGTTTATCACGCCCTTTATTGAGATTGACAACCTCAAGCCCTGTTTCTTTTTGTAACTTTTTAATATACTTGTTGACTTTCTTTTTTGGCATAAGCGAATATGTAAGGATGTACTTTTTAGGTTTGTTTGGATATGGGCTTGCATATTTTTGCCAATCTTCTTTAGTTAAAAGCAATGTTGGGTCAAGCACTACCGGCACATTAACTTCCTTTTCCAACACTTCGTTCACAAGTGTGCGAGCCTCATTTTCTCGCACTGAGATGTATGGAATATGTTCCAAGCCCTTCTTATATTGATTATGTCTATTCTTTGCAATTTTTGAAACTCCAAAACTTGCAGCATAGGACATACATTTTTTCTTATCTGCAAAAAACCCAAACAAAACATATGGATAATCCAAAAATCCCGGATTCCAAACTTGGTCGGAGCCGATCACCACTGCGTCATAATTTTTGCCCAATTCATCCAATTTCTTTTTGGTATAATTTTCCACCAAAATTAAGTTTTGCATCGAATTTGATAGAATTTTATTCCTTTTCATGCGTTTATAAAGAGGAGTGAAAAAGACATGCATTCCAAACTCCACCGCTCCGCCAAGGCCTCTAAGCGCAAAAACCCCTATTGTGTCAACTTCGTGACCTAGTTCCTTTATCTTTTCCTGAAGGGCGTAGTTTTGGAGTCTATTGCCCTGATTATAATAATCAATTAAAGTTACAATTGCGACTTTCATAATCTTTCTCCTCTATTAAATTTTAAATTTGAATTCTTTTTTATATTACACAAAACATCAATATAAGTCAACATTTTTAGTGTTATGCAAAATAATATTTGAAAATGGATATTTTATATCAAATATTTAAACTTTTTCGAAAACGCTTTGATGTTTTCTTCAATAATCTTTCTCGCCTTTTCATGATTGCCTAATTCTTCGACATGAACGACCTTATTTTCAAGTTGCTTATAGACGGAAAGAAAATGTTTTAGCTCATCAAAGATATGTTTCGGCAGTTCTGATATATCTTTGTATTCGTTATACTGCGGGTCGCCAAACGGAATGGCAATAATCTTTTCATCGTTTTTATCTCTGTCCGTCATTGTCACAACGCCGATAGGATAACATCTCACAAGACAGAGCCTAGCAAGCGGTTGACTGCACAAAACAAAAACATCAAGAGGGTCGCCGTCGTCGCTTAAAGTCAGTGGAATGAAACCATAGTTCATAGGGTAATTTGTGCTGGTGTACAGCACCCTGTCCATCATCAAAAATCCCGTTTCCTTGTCAAGTTCATATTTCGTTTTATCGCCCTGCTGTATTTCAATACATGCAACAAAATCGGTCGGTGTCACTCTCTTTTTATCTATATCTTTCCAAATATTCATACTTTCCTCAATGGTATTATAACACAACTAATTAAAATATAAAAACAAAATAGGCATAAGAGAAAAATAAAACACAAAAACAATTTTCAAAATATAGAATTTTAAACTTTTTTAATAAAAAAGAGGATTTTTAGTCCTCTTTCTATAAATTTTAATATTACTAAACTCGGTTGATAACATTCGATGCGGCTGCGGTTGGATAGGTCGGCAAATCTTGTATGCCTGGGCATTGAGAGCCACACGCCTGTTGACAAGGTGGTAAACATGGATAACCATAACTTGGCACAAGCACATCAACGATTGCTGAAACTCTAATAATGATTTGAATACAAGCGGTAACCGTGAAGATGTTTGGCGAAGTAAATGTTCCTATCTGACTTGAAAATAACGCGCTTGCCGTTATGTCAATAGGTGTTGCTGATGGCTGAGGAACGAACAATACAACTGCCTTGCTCACCGTTACCGACGAAGTCGCCGTGCCGATAACACCATTTGCATCACGATAGGTTATTGTGATTGGAATGCTGATGTTCATTGTGACATTTGCATAATTTGGTGCATTGTCAAGTCGCTCAACGATGAGGTCTGTCACAGTTGCAGTTGAGCCTGCTGTTGTTTCCGCCGATAAGAATGTGAGCGGAAGAGTTGGGTCCGCTGGCGTGAAGTTCGTCGCCTGCAAAACAATCCCGGTTTCCGTTCCTGTTGACACACACGCGTCAAAGATTTTTCGCGTTTGGATTAAAATCTTTTCGCATATTCCATTTGTAGGATTTCCACTAATAGGCCCCGGTTTATTCCCATTAGTATTGTTGATATAAAAAGACATCTTTTAACCTCCTTAAAGTCCTTACACAATATTTATATGCG
>CALWGA010000006.1 GCA_944377825.1 uncultured Clostridia bacterium
CCTTCCAAGCTGGTTGCGAGGGTCCGATTCCCTTCACCTGCTCCATTTGCTTCCATAGCTCAGCTGGATAGAGCAATGCCCTTCTAAGGCAGAGGTCGAAGGTTCGAATCCTTCTGGGAGCACCATATGGTGGTCGTAGTTCAGTTGGGAGAACGCCAGATTGTGGCTCTGGAGGTCAAGGGTTCGATCCCCTTCGATCACCCCATAATTTTTAAACGCGATGGGGTGTCGCCAAGCGGTAAGGCATTGGACTCTGACTCCAACATTGCGTAGGTTCGAATCCTACCACCCCAGCCAATGCCTACTAAACAAGTTAGGTCTCGTGGTAGGATTAAAAAAACTTTGTTTTCTTATGAAACTCCGTTTCATCGAACCTACTTAGGCGTAGGCTCAGCCACAAAATAAGTAAGCGTTCGCGTGGCTGGCGGTTGACTTTCCCAGAAAATCAACCTGAGGCGAATCCTACCACCCACAGCAAAAAATCTAGGTTTAATGGTAGGAAAAACATATCTAACTCAGAGCGACAAGGTGGATATGAAAACAAAATTGTCGCAAATTTTATAGGGGTGTAGCCAAGTGGTAAGGCACACGACTTTGACTCGTGCATTCGTAGGTCCGAATCCTGCCACCCCTGCCATTTCATAATTTAATTATGAAAATATCTTGACAAACCATGCAAAAAGGTGTATATTAAAAACGCGCTTAATCAAAGTGTCAAGGAAACAACTTAATAACAAATATGGTCTGCTAGCTCAGTTGGTAGAGCACAAGACTTTTAATCTTGGGGTCCCGGGTTCGAGCCCCGGGCAGGCCACCAAAGAAAAAACTGCGCTTCTGCTCGTTTTCAAAACAAGTTTGAAAAGCTTCGCCTTTTCGCTTGTTTTTTCTTTTTAGCGACCAAACGCAACTCGCATTGATAAAGGGAACCCAAAAAATAATTTTTTTTGGGAAAAGGAGCAAACAAGTGAATGTAAGACTTATAGCGTTAGATAAAAGTCGAAACGAAGCGCAGTTTGTAACGCCGTCGCTACTTTTTTAGTTTCTCTTCGCGGACATTTATATTAAACTGCTCTTTTGCAGTTTTATTTTTTACTGCATATTTATAATCAAAAAAAATAATATTAAAAGAATAGTAATTAATACAATTTAGTGCTTGACAATTCAGAAAAATATACTTATAATCAAAATATTAAAAGATTTGGAGAAAGAAGATGATAAATTTTGAAAAAGCAATAGCATCTGCTAAACTATTGGTCGGAAATGAATATGATATTTATTGGAATAAATTTAACGAAGATAAAGTGGAAATTCTTAAAGTAGAATTCCTACAAACATATGATTTTATTGATGGTAATGAAGATTTTAAAAATAAAAATTACGATAAGTTTGTGGAAATGTTAGAAACTTTTGATAAAAATGCATTAGGCGGAAAGGAAAACATAAAAAGAATTCATTTTGTGAAGAAGCCTGTTGATAACTATCTTGAAATGGAATATTACACTTATTTGATAAATGAAAAATATGGGCAAGATGTCCGCATAACATATGACAGAAGTCTTTTCCCTAAAAAAATGTATGATTTTGTCTTATTCAAAAATGGTAATCTTTTTATTTTAAATTTTGGTAATAACGATGGATGGCACGGAGCATGGCATATAACTGATAGAAAAATAATTCAAGATTTTTCTTTATGGTTTAATGAGCTCTTTGATAAATGCGTAAATTTTAAAGAAATGATAACACCAAATAAATATATAATAGACAAAATGAAGGAAAAGCAAATTATTGATTAACAAAAAAAGAGTGTCACCACTCTTTTTATTGTTCGGCATATTTGAAACTTTTATAGCCCTTGAATGATATTATCTTTTTCGATGGGCAGACATAATAGCGCTTAGTCTGTGGATTGATAAACTTTCTCTCCTTTGTTTCCTGCATTTTGAAGCGTCCAAAGTTGCGCAGGTTTATCTCTTCGCCCTTTTTGCAAACTTCAAGAATTAAATTTTTAAATTCATCAATCACCCTTTCACATTTTTCCTTTGACACTTCGGTTTTCTTTGAAAGCACCGAAATCATTTCTTGTTTATTCATAATTTCCTCCTAAAAGGATGTTTCTCATTATTTTGCCTTTTTAAACACTTTTGTTCGATATTTTGGAAAAAGTTTTATTAGATAGGAAATTGTCAGCACCAAATATATGATAACTCCGATAAATATGCCAAGTATTATGTTGACAATTGGTGAGAAATAGGAAGACGCCACAAAGGTGTAGACGGCAATATACATCAAGAATGTGCCAAATATAAGCGTTAGAATTTGCATGAATGGTAGCGAAAAAGCTACGATATGTTTAAGCCGATACAGCCCTAGTAGACACACAATGGTTGTCATGGCGATGTTACCTAAGAGAATGGCATAGATGTTGATTGAACTTACTGACGCCAGCGAGAAGGAAAGTCCTGCCTTCACAATACCGCCAAGCACTGTAATTAAAAGAATGTAGTTAAATTCGCCATTCGCCTGCAAAAGCATGATGACAAACTGCATAATCGCCGTAAAGATGATGGAGAATGCACCATAGAACATCAAGTTGAACCCCACTGCCTGCATGGAAGAGGTCATGTCGCTGTAAAGAAAGGCAAAAACTGGCTTTGAAATTGCCACTATGCCAAAGGTGGTCGGAAGTATTAAATAGAGAAGAATTTTAAGTCCGTTTTCGATTATTCTCTTTCCACCATCCCCGCGCGAGATGTGATAGGAAATGTTTGGAAGAAGAGAGGTCGTCACGGCGATGGAGATGATAAGAGGAAAGTTAAGAAGTGCACCCACAACACCTGCTTGTAGGCCGTAGAGTTCTGTTGCAATTTGTGATGTCAATCCGCCGTGCATTAGCCTTGGAATGATGACCAGCCCCTCAAACGCGTTGACAATCGGAAGCACTGACGCCGAAAAGGTGAGTGGAAAGAGGGCAGAATTAAATTCCTTTCGAAGAATTCTTGAATATTCCCTACTATATACCTCTTTTTTATTCTTATTTTTAATCGAATAGTGAATAACTAGGTATAGAAGAGACACCGCCTCACTAATCGTCACTCCTAAAAACGCGCCAAACACCCCTTCTGCCAAGCCGATTTTAGAGAAATAGTAGGCAAATAGCAAGCCAAAAATGAATTTAAACACCTGCTCCACCACTTGACTTATCGCAGTCGGTAGCATATTTTGATAGCCTTGAAAGAAGCCTCTAAGTGTGGCAAGTCCAGCGCCGAGAGGAAGCATTAGGATGAAAAGATAATAACTTGATGCACTTGCGATATTTTGGAAAAGTGCGATATACCTGCCGAAGATAACAAAGATTAAGCCGATGATAAGCCCAATGCCAACAGAAGTGAAGAGTGCTTGCTTAAAATAGTGCGAGATTTTTTCCGTTCGCTCATTTGCGCGCGCAGAACTTATCAGTTTTGAAAGCGAGGCACTGACGCCACCAGATGTTAAGACCAGCGCACAGGAATAGAGCGACATCACAAGTTGAAAGATGCCAATTCCTTCAATTCCCAGCATATTTGTGAGCGGCAGGCGGAAAAACGCGCCCAAAAACTTACAAATTATTCCGCTTATTAGAAGGATAAACGCTCCGCCTTTCAATCTACTAAAAATCTTCATAGCCACCTACTTTCATTATTGCCTCGCATGGAAAAAGCAAGACAAAAATTTAAGATATGTTGCCTAATGACAGAAAATTTATCCACATTCGCTTGTATTAGACAAAAACACCTTTCTTTCGCATAGATATGATAATATGTAAATATTGCAAAGTAGCAAAAAAATTTTTGAAAAGGGTATTTACATTTCAAAAAATATATGCTATAATACTTGCAATAAAAGGAGATTAAGAATGCGCACAACAGATAATAAGTATGTTTTACAAATTGAAAATTGGGATAAGGATAGTGCTGTTGCCTATAAGAACGCAACTCTTTTGGCTAATCTAATTAATGTTGAAAAACAAAAAAATATTTATGACATGGTTATGAATAACTTAAGCCCAAAAAGTAGAAAGTTATTTGATGCTTCCACTCATAATTTGGCACATCTTTTTAGCAAAATAAGAACTAAAACTATACTTTATGATATGTATAAGACCAGCACTGGCAGTCTACTCAATGTCGACAAATTCTTTTCTGATTATACAAGGCTTAAAAATGAAAATGATATTGTAGGTATCAATACGATTTGCAAGGAGTTTGCTGAAGCAACACAAATCTGTTACAAAGAAAACGCAAGCACTTTGATAAAAATAAAAGCAAATCCATCTGAAAAATATTCTTCAATTTTAAGAACAATGAACGAAAATGGCGAAAAGGAATTTGGTGAAACAAATATATATGCATTCATAGTCAATGACTATAATAATTATAAAAACCTAACAATAGAGTTGGATAGACAATAAGAGATAAAAGTTAGTGAACTTTATGAAAAATAGTGGCAATTCTACCGCCACTATTTTTGTTTTATACTATTTTTTATTTAAAATAATTGATTGATTATATTGCACTTAAACATGTATAATTTTGATTTAAAGGTCAAGATATTTATCATTATTTTTGTCTTTCACGTTTTTCTCTAAAACACCTTTATCTTTCAAACTATGATCAATCGTATCTCCCAAATTTTCCTTGCCTTCATTTTTCAAAACATTGTCAAATGTCTCGCTTAGTTGCTGTTCATTCTCTGTTTGTAAGCTGTCATCAAACAAGTCGCCCAATTCATTTGCCGAAACTTTCGTTTTTTGAGGATTCTCTATTGTAGATTTCTCAACAGGTTTTGCGCCTGGTGGTGTGGCTTGTTTTGGTGTTTCCATCTTTGGCGGAGTTGGAGTTTTAATTTCGGTTGGTTTAATCTTTGAGACACCTACACCACCGCTTGCCTTAAGTTTTGGAAAAGAGGTGACCTTGCCTGGCTTTGCTGGTTTTGGATAATATGGTTTTTCACCCTTTGACTTACCCGCAGATTTTGTCTTTTTCGCTTCCTTTTTCATCTCAACATTTTCAACGGCTCTTGGCGCTTTTTCAGCCTCCACGCTCTTTTCTTTCTTTATATTGATTTTCTCTAATGGCTCGTAAAATTCCTTATAAATATTCGCGATTTCTTTCGCGTGCTCCGCCCTAATCTTTGCCATCAACTCATTTTCGGCTAAGATTTTATCAAGCAAGTTTTTGAGATTGACATTGCTATTCATAATCGATGGCTTCTTTATTGCCATCAATCTCACAAACTCGTTATATTCCTTAATAATTTCCTTACCACTTTCGCCGAGCCCATCCAAAAATTTCAGCATTTGGATGTTGTATAACTGCGCAAGCACTTCCACCAAATCTTTGCCATAAATTCGGTCCTTTGAAAGACGAATGATGATGCTGTCAAGTTCCGATAGTTCCAGTTCATTTGGCGTATCTTCCAAAAATATATGCCAAACCTGCATGGCGCGCGCTTTGATATCCATATCGCTTGACGTCACTTCAGTGGAGATGAGAGTTTTAAACTTATTGATTTCATCATCCTCTTCCTTTTCTTCCAAAAGATAGAGTTTTGCGGTGGAAAAAGCGGATAACTTTTCCATTTCCACCACAAAATTAAAGATAAAGTCATGGTGTTTTGCGTGACACCAAATATTTTTCTCGTCTTTATTAGCTAGAGTTTTATTTATCTTTTTTAAATCATCTTTAACGTCGTCATCGATAACATACTTGCCATTTTCAAAATAGCCGATAAGACCATTGTGAAAAAGGTCTTCCACATCACTATATCTTTTAAATTTCTTCTCGATTTCGACAAATTCCTCTTGTGTTAACTCTTCTTTCTGCTCTTCTGCCGAAATTTTCTCGACATTTTCGTTTTCCATAGTTTTATTATATCATATTTTCAGCAAAATGCAATAATTTTAACAAAAAAGGTTTATTCAAAATGAATAAACCTTTTTTTGAGTAAAGAAAGAAAAGTGAAGACGAGCCATTGGCTCGCAGTGAAGAGTTAGGGATGATTATATAAAGTGAAGAGTGAAGGGAAATCAAAGATTTCCAGTGAAGGAAAGCCACTGGCTTTCAGTGAAGAACTGAGGAATTTTTTAAAATTAATTTATTTTCAAAAATTTTAATTTTAAAAATTATCCATAACTCATCGTTCTTCGTTTTTCACTTTTCACTCTTAACTCTTTGTTATGCTGCCACATAGTCGAATAGACCAGCATAGATTAAGATTCCTGAGAATTGACCTAAAGCATCTCTATTGATTTTCGCTTCAATCAAGTTGAGGTCATCTGTGCCATTGCTGTCTTTAAAACTAAGTTGATTGTTATTGCAAGTTATTGCCACTGTTGCTTGAACTAAGGTTGAGTTTGCTCTTGCGCCTGCTGCAACCTGAGCATAGCCATCGATAATTGCTTGAATATTCGCTTTTGCATACGCATTTTGCTCTGGATCTTGTATAAAGTTATCTATTAGTGGAAGAATGGTGTTAAAAGTCTCGATATTGTTGTTGATATTGTTCAAAAGTTCTACATCGCAAAGATATACAATCTTTTGCATATCGTTTAAAGTGCCAAATTGAACAAGTCCGCTAGATATATCGCTTCCCAAAGCGGAGATTTTGTCTTTAATCACTTGTTTTGTGGAGGTCATGTCGAACATGCCACTCATGCCATATCCATCCAGTATTCCTTCGATTGTTTGAATTAAAGTTTCTTCTCCGTTTAATAACGTTGCCACGCTTCCTGTCGCCGTGCCTTGACCCGTGATGTCTTGAACAAAGTTCTCGTCCGTCATATATCCACCAGCGACACCAGCGATAAGAAGAGCGTCGTCTGTGCTTGTTATTTCGCTTATGCCAGCAAGTCCAACACCATTAAATGCGGTAACCACTGGGTTGTTTGTGAAATATCCACTCTTTCTTTCAATTGTCACATACTCTGGCTCACTGTCGTTATAATCTTTAAACATATTCATAACAAATTGGCTGTCGACAGTAATATTTGTTATTGTAGTGCTTTGATTGTCTCCTACTAAGAATCTTTCATTAGGATTATTCTCATTCACAAGATATTCGCCTTGTCTTACAAGCCATCTGCCAGGAACATAAACTCTCCAACCATCTTCACTACCTATATTGCTTATCTCATAATCTCTAATTGAATAGTTGCTATCCTCTCTGCTAAATTGGATGACAAAGTTGAAGATTGAACCATCCTCGCTATCTTTCAAAACGGTTTTGCTAAGTGCTGTTCTTAATGTGCCGTCAAGTTCGCCTTTAAGTGCTGGCACAACTGTGGAGAGATTGTTCACGATGAAGTAGCCTTCTGCACCTGTAACATAGTTGTCAACCACAAGGTTTGGACCAAAAGTGAAAGTGACATCCATCCACTCTGGGCTGTATGCGTCAGAGACAGTGGCATCGGTCACATTGATTGCCGCACCGCCCGCTTGACGAATGGTGGTGTTGGCAAGTTCCACTTTTGATGTTCTCCAACCAAAAGTTCCGTTTGCCCATGAATCGAAGATATATGTGTAGTCAGCATCTATTCCGCCAAAGGAACCTGTAACATAAATTCCGATGTTGGTGTTTGTTATCACAACATTGTCGGTGCTGACAACAACCGCGCCTCTGCCCATAAAGCCAGCAGATGACGAACCTTGGTTGGCAATAACTTGCGCTTCATCATCTTCAATAATTGGTT
>CALWGA010000007.1 GCA_944377825.1 uncultured Clostridia bacterium
ACCTTATCAGGGTGGTGCTCTAACCGACTGAGCTACAATCCTATATTAAATTTTTCTCGGAATGAGTGGAGTCGAACCACTGTCTCCAAACCCTAAATTTTTTCTTATCAGGGTGGTGCTCTAACCGACTGAGCTACAAGCCATCGTGTGTTTTTATGTTGGATTGAACGGAGTTGAACCGTTGTCTTCACGCCTTATCAGGGTGGTGCTCTAACCGACTGAGCTACAAGCCATTGTATGTTTAAGGTTGGATTGAATGAAGCCTATTGTTGTACTCACGCTTTATTAGGTGAGCGACTGAGCGAGAAGGTTTTTATGTTTTTTGTGGACTTTGGCATCTGTCCAAAATCGATCTTGAACGCTTTTTCTTGGTTGACGACCGACTGTGTGTTAAGACTTTTCACTGAAGCGTTTTGCTATGTGAGAAAGCGTGCTTTTAGCGAATACTCTATTAATTATATCCGCAAAAGCGGTGAATGTCAAGTGATTAATAAAAAAAATTTAAAATTTTGGCAGAAATTAGTGTTCTGCTGATTTTATAAGGCAATATTTTCTTAAGAAGGTGTTGTGTTATACCAAATTTTATGTTATAATAAATCTATAAGGAGGTGGAATTATGGATAAAAGATGGCTGACGGAAGAATTAGATAACACACCATACACTTACGATGAAGAAAAATTGGAAAATTATATTAAAGACCATAAAATAGAGGAAAAGCGTGATAAGGTCAAGCAATATTTCAAAGCGCACCCTGAGGCATATGCTGAAATTCTCTCTCATGAAAATCAAGTTAAAAGATTTAACAAAGAGGCTCTTACCTTTTTAAATTTGGAGGGACTAGAGAATTTTGATATATGTAACATTAGCGAGGAACAAGCAAACAAACTTAGGTCGTATAGAGAGGCATGTGAACTTGCTCATGATTTAGTTATGCAACAAAGAGAAAATTTTGTGATAGATCAGAACGCCATAATTAGAATACATAGGCAACTATGCTCTGGAGATCCAGATAGAAACCTTTATTCTCGTTATTCCTACCGAGGTCCGCAAGATAGGGCCGTCATTGTTGGTCGAGGATGCTTCATTCCCGTGGACGGAAAGGATGTTGACATGAGAATGAGCATGCTGTTATATCATCTATATGAGCATAAAAATGGCAAAAATGACGAATGGGTGTGGGCGGATGACAATGTATTTGCTAAAGGTGCGAAATTTGTGACCGAATATGTTAGAATTCAACCACATATGGATGGTAATAAGCGCATGGCACTAATTTTAAATAACTGTATTCTGGAGTCAAGTGGTTATACTGATATATATTTTAATAACAATCAAATTGATGAAATTCATGAGGCGTTGAAAGAAGGATTGCTAACGCGTGATGTAACTAATCTTGCTTTGATATTTGCTCGAAGTGTGGATAAACGCTATGAAAGTTTATGGGATAAGGTGCAAGAGTATGCGGTGGAGCAAAAATTAGCGTCTATAGATAAAGAAAAATAATCAAACTTTCCTCACAATCTTTTTAAGGCGCTTGATTGGGATTGGGAAGTTTTGCTCATGGACATGTTTATCTATTCTTAAAACCTTTGCTTCTCGCTCTTCAAAGTTTGCGTAGGCGACTGCAACAATGTCTTCTTCCTTTATATCTTCTAGTGTGCAAAGCACAAACGCTTTTTCTTGCGTGTCCAAATATTCCACTTTGGCGATGTCATAGTAGCCATATTCTTTAAGTTTTCCGCCAGCGGTTGAGTGTATCATAGTTTCTCCTTTTAATAAGAAATATATTTAAGAAATTTATTAAATTTAATAAAAAATATTTTAAACAAATAAATTGAACTATATCAAACAAACTAATTTTAATTCGTTATGCGTTGAAATTTATTGTTGTTTTGCTTTAAGTGTAAAAAAGAAAGGAAAATTCCTTTCTTGGTTTGGTTGTTTCAAGTAATGTATAAATATTATGACTGAATTTCGGCAACCTGAACGCCGTTTGCCTTTCTTTCTTCTTCGATGAGTTGCGAGAACAAATCGCGCACTTGGTATGGTTGCTTGATGTTTTTCAAAACCAGTTGTGGCTGACGCTCGTCATTACTATATAAAATTACCGTGCCAGTGCCGAAAATCTTGTCAGAAAAAGATTGATGCAAAGAGATATCATACATGCGGTATAGGTTCACTTCCTCAAGGTGCGTGGAGAACAGTCCGACATCGCGGAAGGTCTTAAACCAAACATCGCCATTTTTGATAAGATAATAGCGCGTGAAAGAAAGTGGCATGCCCATAAAGCGCTTCCTATCTTTCCAAATTAGTGTGGCATTTTCGCCATATTTCTTCTTAACATTCATCTCACTACCTCCAACGTATATCTATATGATACTAAAAAAATAAAGAAAAGTAAACAGTTTTTTAAAAAAATATGATTAAAAGCGGAAAATTTTAAGAGCCGATATCAGTGAAGAGTGAAGGGAAATGACTCGCAGTGAAGAGTTGTGGAATAGTTAGAAAGTGAAAAGTGATGAAAAATTAAAGATTTTCAAGTGAAGAACTATGGATGAATTTTGGTTTTTTAATTAAAATTAAATTATATTAATTAAGCAGAAGGCAGAAATTTTATTTACAAGAAGTTTTGTTCACACTAAAAAAAGAGGTTTTTTAGACCTCTCTTTTTTAGTATTTTTTGCTATTACTTACAAAAGTTTCCGCAACCACAGTTACTTAAAAGTAAAAGGAAGAGGATTGTGCCACAGTCAACGTTGATGCCTTTCATACCGCATCCGCCACAGCCGCAGCATTGAAGTAATAAGATGAGGAAGAGTAGAGAGCAGCAGTCGTTACCGCATCCGCCACAATCTCTGTTCATATCACCTTGGCAATTGCCTCCAAAAAAGTTCATATGTACCTCCTAAAAATTTTTCATATGTAGTGTGCGTCTGCACATTATCATTCTATTAAAAAGTGCAAAAAGTGTGAAAATATATCTATGATTTCATGAAAAATTTGTTGAACTTATAAAAAGTTAGAAAAAGTATGGAAGAAATGATGGAAAACTTTTAAAAGATTGAAGATATGAAAAAGAGAAAAATATCAAAAGTTTGAAAAAGCGCGAAAAGAGCGTTGTGGATTTTTAAAAGATTAAGTTGTCAAACGAAATGTTAAAAAATATCAAAATTTAGAATAAAAGCAAGAAATTTGCAGAAAATAGAAGTGTTTAAAAGGAGGAAACATGAAAAGAAGTTTAAAAAGTTTGATATCGCTGTTTGCGGTTGTGGCAATTTTGTTTGTTGCTGGCATCACGCTTTCTGCCTGCGGAGGTGGAAACAACTACATAACGCCGTCAGACGGAGCGTCCTTCTCAGGAAGCGATGTCAAATTCACAAATGCCAGTGACTTCAGTTTGAATTATCTCGGCGACAACAAGTATGAAGCAAACGGAAGCGCAAACACCATGACAGCGGAGCAAGCGTCTGCATGGGGCACAGTGGAAGGCTCTAAATACGTGGTTTTAAACGTTAAAATGGGTGTTGACGGCTCGGCAATAATCGGCTGGCGTGACGCTGAAACTGCGGGCAAAGCCTTTGAAGAGAGCGAAATCGACGGAACTTTAATCAAGCGCTCAACTGCAAGCAACGAAACGAAGAACTACATCTTGGCACTAAGTGACGGCGACACCTACAGACACGAGGAACTTCCTATTTGGCGTATTGAAGTGACCGAAAAAGACGCAACAGAGACTAAGGTTTTCACAGTCGACTTTTCAAAACTATATAACGAGTAAATAGATTTGAAAAATAAAAGGGTAGTAGTTGCTATCCTTTTTTTAATTAATTTTGCATGAAAGAAAATTTTTGATAAGGGAATATGTTTTGGATAAGTGAATACGTGAAAAATTTTCTATATAAAAACAATATAGTTATTATTTAAGATATTTTTCTCTTTTACTTGTCTTTTTTTTGATTTATTTGTTATAATAATTTTGAAATCGTTAAAAGGACAAGTGAGAGTGGATTTAATCAAGTTTAACGGAACAAATGAGAAGTTATTTTCGCGAATAGTTGTGGAAGATGTCACGCCGAAAACCACCTTGATTGTGCCAGAAACGCATAACGCACTGGTGATTTTAAACGGAGAGATGCTTCAAACGCTCTCAAAGGGCAAGTATAGGATAAGCGAGATTGTCGATTTCGATAAAAATGAAGGCACACTTTT
This sequence comes from uncultured Clostridia bacterium, assembly GCA_944377825.1. GTDB lineage: Bacteria > Bacillota > Clostridia > Christensenellales > UBA1242 > Caccovivens. Next base: position 4,211 of record CALWGA010000007.1, read on the forward strand.
GGAAATCATCTTCGTTTCCAAAACGGCAAAGTTGAAACTGCTTTGGGGAACGGCAAACAAATTCACGCTTGTTGACCCTGTGCTTAAAGGGTCATATAAACTTGGCATGAGTGGAGAGTTTGAAGTGCAGGTGTCCGACCCGAGAAAGTGCTTTTTGTATCTTGTCGGCGCTGAAACCGATTTGACCGCCGATGCACTTCAAGAGCGGTTGATGACAAGGCTTGTTGCCGAGATTGGCGATGTGCTTTCAAAATATGTTGCCGAACATAGTCTTAGATTTGACCAAATATTCATGAAAAGACAGGCAATTGCCGAAATTGCCTTGAAGCGAGTTTCCGCAATCTTTCAAAGAGACTATGGCATAATGGTGTTCTCGCTGAACATCTCAAACATCATCTTTGATGAAGATATGGCGGTTTTGGAAGAGAAAGTTTGCCCAAACTGTGGCACAAAGTTGAACGCTGACGCAAAGTTTTGTTATAATTGCGGAAAGAAGCAGGATAGTGGCAAGATTTGTCCAAAGTGCCATGCAGAAAATGTGGATGACGCAAAATTTTGCAGTGCTTGTGGAGAAAAATTTTAGGAGGTAGTTATGTTGTATGTATATATCGCACTTGCGGTTATCATTGTTGGAATTTCCATTTTCTTCTTGGTGAAAGAAGTGCGAAATCCTAAAAAGAAGATGACCGAAGGCGGTGATGTTGTTGAGAGTAAACGCCGAATTGAAAAGGCGGTGCAGAACATTGAGAGTATGGAAGAGTTAGTTAAAACCAACGATAAGTTAAAGACCAAACTTGCGTCATTAAGAGAAATCATCCGCTTTTTAAACCCGGTTAAAAACGAAAAGGTAAAAGTGATTGACGAAAAGATGTTGGCGCGCTTAGACGATATGAAGATTGAGATAAGCAAGGACGAGAACAGCGAAACCATTTGGCGTATGGTTGAAGAAGTGGAAGGATATATCGCGCAAAGGACAAAGGAACTATGAAGCGAGAACTTTCGGTGGACAAAAATTGTGAGAACAGCGAGAGCGTGCTAAACGAACTTAAACTCGGTTACATAAATTTGGAGGACGGGCTTTTTGGGCTCGCGCAAACCAACTTTGACATGGTGATACTTGCCGACCCGACCTGCGCGGACGCCTACTGGGGACTTATGCTTTGCAAATATAAGATTAGGCGAGAAGAAGCGTTAAAGTCAAACGCCACGCTCTATAAGGATATCGTCAAACTTAAGGAGTATGACAAAGCGATGGAAAACGCTGACGAAACAAAAAAGGGAATTTTTAAAAACCTTTTGAGCGAGATTTTGAAACTACAGCAGGGCGATAACTATTAAAAGGAGAAGATATGTGGTGGCCATTTAAAAGAAACAAATTTAAAAATATTGCACGAGAGGACTTAGTCAACTCCATTTGCGAACTTGAACGGCAGGAGCGCACGGCGGAAGCGGAAATCATGCAAAAGCAAAAGGAGATTGACGCACTCTTAGAGAAGGGCAAAACGGAAAAGACGGAAGATTTAAGACTTTTCTACGCAAAGAAGATAAATCACCTTAAGGAAGAAAAGGCGAGTATTGTGCAAAGGGGGATGTATCTACTCTACAACATTCGCCTTATGAACAAACTGAAGGATGCGTATGACTCTAACGCTTTCTATAAAACTAAAACCAAAGTGCCGTTATCAGAACTTCTTGCCGACCAAAAGGGACTTGCGAAATTCTTAAACAAGGCGCTGGAAACAAGGATATCGTCGGAAGATGTGTTGACAAGTGCGGACGACCTTTTCACGGAAATTCAGGGTGCTTATGACAAGAACGAGAGTATATACGGGCTTAAGAAAGAAGACGAGGAACTGCTTTCAAGTTTTGAAAAAGAGGGTGCTTTAAAGGACGAAGAGATAATCGGCGTGACCGAAGAAAAAACAAAAAAGAAAAAAGCAAAAATGGAGGAGTAAAAAATGGGACTTTTTAAAACAAAACAACAAAAGGAAATTCAAAAGAAGATGCTTGTTAAACGCACGGTAAATTCCATGAACAAGCAAATCGCAAGGCTGGAGGAGCAGAAAAAGGTGTTTATCGACGCTGCAAAAAGAGCGAAAGAGAAGAACCTTGACGCGCAATTTAACTTGGCACTCTCTGGCTACCGCATGACAGTGCAACAACAAAAGCGCGCTCAAGAGATGCTTTTGAACTTTGAAATTACCGCTCAAATGCGCGATGTCACCATGATGACCACCGAATTTTTGAAGGGCATGAGTGTGATTAGTAAGGAGATGAGCAAACTTGCCGATGCGAAGGAATTTGAGAAAATTCAAGCGCAGTTTGAAGAGGCTATCACTGCTGTTGAAACTCAAACCGAGCAAATCGACTCCTTCATGGAGATAAGCCAAGAGAGTTTTGCCGCCGCTGGCAAGGCGAAAGACGGACAAAATATCTCCGCCGACGACTTTGAAAAATACATAATGGAAGCCTCATCCAGCGAGCAGGCGTCGAACGAAGATATCGACAAAGAGATTGAAGAGTTAAAGAAAAAAATTGACAGTGAAGCATAGGAGAAATCGTGGAGGATATTGAACTTTTAAACGACACCTTCAACCTTTACATGCAAAAGGGCAAAGAAGCGAAAGAGAAAGGAAATTACGCACTTGCAAAGCGTAATTTTATGCTTGCGGGCGAAACCATGATGAAACTTGCAAAGGCAAGTCAAGGCTCTCTTCGCGATGCCAGAATGAAACGCGCAAGGCGAATTGTGGAACTCTCAGGTAACCTTCAAGAGAAAAAGAAGGAAAGTAAGGCGAGCGATGACGAAGATGTTAAAAAATGGCAATCGGCAGAAATTCCAAACATCCACTTTTCCGATGTTGCGGGGCTAGACGATGTTAAAAAGGCGATAAAGATAAGGATGATAAATCCATATTTGCACCCTGATAAGTATAAACTCTATAATAAAAAGACCGGCGGTGGCGTGCTTCTCTATGGTCCACCGGGAACTGGTAAAACGATGATTGCAAAGGCGATTGCGTGCGAAGTCGGAGCGAAATTCTATAACGTGAAAGGCTCGGACGTCGTTTCCAAATGGGTGGGCGAAAGCGAAAAGAACATCAACGCACTCTTTGAAGAGGCGAATAAGCAAGATAGGGCAATCATCTTCATCGATGAGATGGACAGCCTTCTTGGTAAGCGCGGAGTTGACACGCACAACGATAAGCGCGTCAATGAGTTTTTGCAACAGATGGACGGCTTCACTGGAAAAAATCCAAACCTTCTCCTTCTCGGAGCAACAAATAGACCGTGGGATATCGACAGCGCGGTGCTACGCTCTGGGCGTTTTTCGCAGAAGATATATATTCCGCTTCCAGACGCCAAGGCGCGCAAGTTTATGATTGAAAAGAGCATGAAGAATGTGCCGGTTGTAAAAGACTTTGATGTCGACAAAATTGTGGCACAGACCGAGATGTTCAGCGGTGCGGATATCGACGAACTATGCGACAGAGCAAAGGACGAACCGCTTTTAAAGTCGATTGAAGAAGATAGAGTGGTGGAGATAACAAATGCGGACTTTGACAACGTTTTAAAGGTCTTTCCGCCTAGCGTGACCGAAGCGGACTTAAAGTTATTTGATAAATTTAACAGCGAAATCAACAGCCTTATCACCAAAAAGAAAAAATAGGAATTATGAGAGAGCGAGTTTGTAAGAATTGTGGCGGAAAAAGATATGTTGAAGTTGGGCAGAACATGTTTAAATGCTTGTTCTGTGGGACTATCTATGTCGACGAATATAGTTCAGGCGAAGAAGAGATTTTAATTGTCGGCGCCTATGAGAAACTTAGAGAGTATAAGTTTGACGCCGCGGTCAGCGAGTTTAGTAAGATTATCGCTCTCTATCCAAAGTCATACGAAGCGTATTACGGAAGGCTTCAGGCAAAACACAAGGTGGTGTATTTTGTCAGTCAAACAAAGGGCAAGCGCTATCCATCCTTTTTCGGCGCAGAAATACCTTCCTATTTTGAGGATGAGGACTATAAAAAGGCGGTGGAGTTTGCGCCAAAGGAAGTGGCAAAAAGTTATGAAGAGCAAGCAAACTACATCGAAAATCTCAAAAGAGAGTTTGACACTTTAAATTTTCCGCCATGCGATGTGGTCTATAATGCCAACCCTAAATCAAAAAATTACGACAAAGTTAGAGAGGCGTTATCTAAATATAACACCTTTATCCGCGAGGACGCCAAAAAGAAAAAGGGGAGTCTAGAAACCTATCTTTTTCACGCTATTTTGACCGCCAAGTGCGAGGTTTTGCTCTTAGATGATGAAAAAGACCTAACCGAGCCTAAGATAAAGAACCTATGTGACAGGTTTATCTATCGAATTGAAACAAAACAGCGCTTTCCTTCCTCTTTCATGGTCATATATGACGAAAAAAAGGTTAAACTTGACAGCATAAAAAACGCCTATCCGTTTTTGCAGGTGCTTTTGTCGGTCAACGATATCTCTTTCCTATTAGACCTAGAGAATAACGTCAAAAAGAGTTTGGAAAGAAACTATAACGAAGAAGCAACTATCTCAAAGCGCACTGTAGAGCAAGTTGAACCTGTCAAAGTTGAACCGACGCCAGTGAACACCAAAGAACTTGGAAGTTACAATGTTGAAAATGTGCCGTTGTCGGATAAAAACAAGACCAAGTGGATTTTTTATAGTCTTAAAAACGGCGACTTTGAAACGGCGGAGAAGTTGATTGATGAGAGTAAGAGTGAAAACCGCGGAGAAATCTATTTCGCGTCACTCTTATGCCAAGAAAAGATTAAAACGCCAGAAGAATTTTTCTCAAATTTAGACAATTTCAAAAATAAAGAACTACTTGAGGATATTTTAAAATACTCCGATAAGGACTTTGCCGAAAACTTTTTAAACCGCTGGGAAGAGTTGATTGTCAGCGAAAATGATGTGGATGATTACGTCACATATCTTCCTTTCCTTGTGCCATACACAAATTCGTGGAGAGACGAGTTTTTAAAGAAAGCAGAAGAAATGGCGATCGAGACGCAGGATGGTAGGCTTATCGAATGCGTGGAGAAAGCGATAGACAACAATGAAGATTTGGTCAATTTCTATTTCCAACTTGCGCAAAAGTCAGGCGACGAAAACTATTACAACAAGATTTTAAAGTTGAATAATGGTCATGCGCCGAGTTTGTATGCACTTTTTATGCACCACTTTTCTTCGGTTAATGACAAGTTGAATTTTAGAGACGACAAGGCGATTAAGGATGTTCTTCAATACTGCTCGAGCGAGCAAAAAGAAGGCTTTTTAAACGGACTTATCGACCAGATTTTAGACGTCTCTTTTTACGATTTAGAGAGCGCGGAAAAGCAACTTGACTACTATCTTTCCTATTACGATAATCCGCAAAACGCAGTTATAAAAATTGCAAAATTTTTGAAAGACTATGGATTTTTCAAACTGGCAGAAAAATATATAAGTTTGGCAATTAAAAACGAAAAAAATAACGCGTCGCTCTACTGGGAGTTAATTCAAATCAAAACTCACGCCAAAAATGAGGCGGAATTACTCACCACAAACGTCAAGATTTCGGAACTGGACGACTGGGCAAGCGTCTTAAGTTACGCAAACGAGGAGGAGGCGGAGCATTATGCACAGATTGTGGCAAACTCCAACACCACAGGCGCAAAAAAGGTCTTTAGGTCTCAGGTTTACGATAAAATTCGCTTGAAAGAGAAACTTCAGGAGTTTATAAATCGTAACAACAAACTTTTAAACGAAGTTGACGACCAAACAACAGCCAACTACTATCACGCGCAGATTTCGGCGTTTGAAAACTACTTTGACAAGATTGACAGCGCCACGAATTTTGAAGAATATATGGAAGTGGTGGGCAAGATTGAAGAGAGATTGAACGCCATGGAACTTAGTTTAGACACTTCAATTAGTTTATCCGATATCGCCATTAAAAGCGAGCGGTATGGCGCAGTTGTCAAGGAAGAAAAATCGCGCAAAGACAAGTATTTAACCGACGAAGAGGTGGCAAGACGCAAGAAAAAGAGAGATTTGACGCTGTTTGGTTGCCTTTGCCTTATGCCTATGCTTTTGGTGACCCTTCTTCTCATCTTTGTTTTAGTTTTTCCAAAGGATATGTATCTTTGGATATCGCAGGACGCGGTCATCGTTTTAACGCTTCTTTCTGTTGTTTTAGGAATAGGCGTGTTTATTTATAACCTTGCAAAGAAGAACACCACAGAGTTTTATCGCGTGGCAAGATTAACCTTATTCGCAGTTGGAATTGTCAACCTATTTTTAATGCTTATCGGCTTCTACATCTCTCCACCAAACCTAGAGGCAAACACATCGAGAGAATTTGAAAAACTTACGCATAACGCAAAATATGCCAACGTCTTAGTTATGGAAGATTTGGATATGGCGGAAATCACTTGGCGGTCTTTCGCCTTCTATGGCGAGATTGACGGAAATGGACATAGGATATACAACCTTTCGGCTGAGTCGATGTTCACGAATTTAAGTGGAAATGTTCGTAACTTAAATGTGAAATTTATTGACTACGTGGGAGATGAATTCTATGGTTTAGCAAAAACAGCAACTGGAGAAATTAGAAACTTAAATATCATCGCGAAAATCTCCTTGCAAGGCGAGGGAATATATGGTGGAATGGTTGGAGAACTCCTAGGAGGACAGATTTCTAATTCTACTGCGACGATTGAAATCGACATACGCGGAAAAGTCACATTAGGCGGACTTGTCGGCTATATAGATGAGAACGCAAGACTTTTTGAAAACCATGCACGCCTTTCTGGCACGATTATCGGAGAAGGGAGTATCGGCGGACTTGTCGGCGAAAATGACGGCGGAGTGATAGATGAGAGTTTTTCCACTCTTTCACTCACTGCCACTGTAGACAACGCAAATTTCGGCGGACTTGTCGGGCTGAACCGCGGTGATATTCAAAACTCTTATGCCGAAGGCTCACTGGCTGTCTCTGGCGGAGTGAACAACATCGGTGGGCTTATCGGAGAATTTTTCAGGCGTCAAAGGACGATTGAGAAATCGTATAGCGCGGTGAGTATCAATGCCGTCGAATTTGGCGCGATCGTTGGGCGCTTTGAAGAAGGAATAATTCAAAATTCTTTCGCGTTCACTGGAACAAACGTCTATCTAAGCAAAAACACCAACGATAATCTGGCGCAAGTGCCAACTAATTGCCGAATATTTAATGATGCCACAGAATTTACAAACACCTTTAATCTAGATGATGAAATTTGGTCTATTTCAAACGGCGAAATGCCAAAGCTTAATTTTGTAGAAACAAGTAGAACAAATTAAAAATAATGCATAGAAAACTTATGATATCTCCATAAGTTTTTTTTACTTACTTAATAAAAAAATGAAAACAAGAACTTATTTTTGCTTGCAAAAATTTCTTGAAAATGATAAAATCTATTTGCTGTAATTTTATGCTTATTAATTAATTATAAAATATATTTTTATAAATCTTAATTGACAAAAAATTTGATTTTATACATAAAGAACTAGCAAATTTATGCTTACATCTAAATAAATAAAAAAAGAGGCGAAATATGTTTAAACTATTTAAATATCTAAAAGGAATTGACTATCTTTACATTTTCTTTGTTGTCTGCCTTGTGGTTTTGCAGGTGTGGTTAGATTTAGAACTACCAACCTACATGGCAAACATCATCGAGTATCTTCAAATAGAGGATATGCCTAACCGCGTCAATGAAATTCTCATCAATGGCGGTTTTATGCTTGCCTGCGCAGTGGGGAGTTTGCTGTCGGCTGTCATCGTCAACTTTTTTGTGGCGAAGGTCAGCGCAAGGCTATCGGCAAACCTAAGATTTGCGCTCTACGGCAAGATTGAGAGTTTTTCGCTCACTGAACTTAACAAGTTTTCAACTGCAAGTTTGATAACAAGAACAACAAACGACATCAACAACATTCAAATGCTCATTTCTATGGGCACGCAGTCACTTATCAAAGCACCAATTATGGCAGTTTGGGCAATTATTACCATAGTCGGTAAAAGTTGGCAGTGGTCGGTGGCAACGGCAGGAGCGGTTGTGGCGCTTGTTATAATTACGCTCGTTGTTTTCGTGTTTGCTGTGCCTAAGTTTAAGAAAATTCAAACCTTAACCGACAATATCAACCGCGTGACAAGAGAGAACTTGACTGGTATCAGAGTTATTCGCGCATCAAATGCGGAAAAGTATCAAAATGATAAGTTTGACGAGTGCAACTCAGCTCTCACTAAAAACAACCTTTCAGCAAACAGAATTATGGCAATCATGAACCCAGGAATGTCGCTCATTATGACCAGCCTTACCCTTGCTATATACTGGATAGGTGCGTATATCGTTGAGGACGCGGTGGACCTTGCCAACATGATGACCTTCACATCCTATGCAATGCAGGTCGTTATGGCGTTTATGTTACTGATTATCATCTTCATTTTGCTTCCGCGTTCGCTTGTGTCCGCAAGAAGAATAAACGAGGTTTTAAATACTCAAAACTCCATCTTCTCTGGCGATTTCAAAGACGAAAAATTTTACGACGAGGCGGTTGGCAAGGAAGATTATGTTGTTTTCAACAATGTCTCCTTTAAGTATGCCGACGCAAATGAATATGTTTTGAAAAACATCTCTTTCAGCGTCAAAAAGGGCGAGACGGTGGCGTTTATCGGCTCAACTGGAAGCGGTAAAAGCACGCTTATCAACCTAATTCCGCGTCTATACGATGTCACCGAAGGCGAACTTTTGATTGACGGCGTCAACGTCAAAGACTATGACACAAAGACGCTCAACAAAAAGATTGGTTACACTCCTCAGCGCGGTGTGCTGTTCAGCGGAACGGTTAAATCCAATATCGACTTTGGTGACAACAACGCCGACGAAGAGACCATCAAAAATTCGTTAAAAATCGCACAGGCGTCTAACTTTGTCTCAAAAATGGAAGGCGAACTTGACGCACGAATCGCGCAGGGTGGAACCAATGTCTCTGGCGGACAGAAACAGCGTCTTTCTATTGCGCGTGCGATTGCCAGAAAGCCGGACATCTTCATCTTTGACGACAGTTTCTCAGCGCTCGACTTTAAGACGGATAGAAAACTTAGAACGGCACTGGCAAAACATACTGAAGGCACAACAAAGTTCATTGTCGCTCAGCGTATCGGCACCATTAAAGACGCCGACAAAATCATTGTGCTAGATAGTGGCAACATGGTGGGCATCGGCACTCACGAGGAACTACTCAAAAATTGTCCTATCTATAAAGAGATTGCATTGTCACAATTATCTGAGGAGGAATTACAATGAGAGGGCAGGTAAAAACGGCAGAAAAGCCGGCCAAGGGACAATTTAAAAAGTCCATGGGCAAACTCATAAAATATTGCAAAAAATTCTATTGGCTAATTGGAATATCTCTCATCTTAGGCGCGATTTCCGTGGTATGCCAAATCATCTCTCCAAATTTAATCAGCAGGTTAACAGAACTTATCACAAATGGCTTAGCAAGTGGTGGCGTCGACCTTGACGCCGTCACAAGAATTGCGCTGACAATTTTGACACTTGCCTTATTCATGGCAGTGCTTGGTTATTTCCAACATTTCATAATGGCAACAGCCACACAAAAAATAGTTTTCAAGTTTAGATATGACATCTCATGGAAGATAAACAAACTTCCGCTTCAATATTTCGACACACACCTTTACGGCGACACCTTGAGCCGTGTTACGAACGATGTCGACACGATAGGGCAGACCATGAACCAGTCAGTTTCAAGTTTGTTCTCCAACATCATCCTTTTTGTCGGTGTTGTGATTGCTATGTTTGTCACTCAGTGGATAATGGCGTTCACCGTGATTGTGGCAACGCTTATCGGCTTTTCAATCATGCTGATATTCTTAACAAAATCACAAAAATATTTCATCATGCAACAAAAGGATTTGGGCGACCTAAATGCGCACATCGAAGAGGTATATTCAGGGCACAACGTTGTGAAACTCTTCAATGCTGAGAAGGATAAAGGCGAAGAGTTTGCAACCATCAACAAAAAACTCTACACAAGCGCTTGGAAATCTCAATTTTTGTCTAACGCTATGATGCCTATCATGGGCTTTGTTGGCAACTTTGCCTTCGTTGCAGTGTGCGTGGTGGGCGCTGTGCTTGCCGCAAACGGCACAATCGGGCTTGGACCTATTGCCGCGTTCATGATATACGCGCGTATGTTCTCTAACCCACTCTCTCAAATTGCTCAGTCGCTCACAAGTTTGCAATCAACTTCTGCGGCGTGCGGACGCGTCTTTGAATTTTTGGAAGAGAATGAACTAGAGAATGAAGAGAATAAAACAGAAATGCTCACCGATGTCAAAGGCAATATCGAATTTGACCATGTGAAATTTGGCTACACCAAGGGTAAAACCATAATCAAGGACTTTTCTGTCAAGGTTTACGCGGGCGAAAAGGTGGCAATCGTTGGGCCAACTGGCGCTGGAAAGACGACGCTTGTCAACCTTCTTATGCGCTTCTATGAGATAGATTCAGGTGACATTCGAATTGATGGCAAGTCGATTAAAGACCTAACGCGCGAGAATATTCACGACCTATTCGGTATGGTGCTTCAAGACACTTGGCTCTTCCAAGGCACAATCAAAGAGAACTTACGATATAACAAGGAAAACGTCACCGATGAGCAGATAGTTGAAGCGTGCAAGAGTGTGGGCGTCGACCACTTTATTCAAACTTTGCCACAGGGCTACGACACTGTGATTGACGACGCAGTAAACTTGTCCGCTGGACAAAAGCAACTTCTCACCATTGCAAGAACCATGGTGGCGAACAACCCTATGCTTATCTTAGACGAGGCAACATCGTCCGTCGACACAAGAACGGAAGAACTCATTCAACGCGCGATGGATAAACTTATGGAAGGGCGAACATCCTTCATCATCGCGCACCGACTTTCCACAATCAAAAACGCCGACATCATCCTAGTTCTAAAGGACGGCGATGTGATTGAAAGTGGCAACCACGAAGAACTTATGGCAAAGGGTGGCTTCTACGCAGATTTGTATAATAGTCAATTTGCAGAAAATTAGGCGAAAACTGCACTTTTGCTCGTTTTCAAGTAAACTTGAAAAGCATCGCGTTTGCGTTTGTTTTCGCCTATCAGCGACCAAACGAAATCGCACTCACATTCGCTCGTTGGCGATTTGTCGCTACTTAAATAGGTTTTGATTATATCTCAGACAAACTATTACCAAACCTATCCGCAACTTTTCAATAAATGGTTTTGCTTTCCCTTATAAAATACAAAGTAAAAAGTTTTAAGATGTAATAATAATTAGTTTGAAAAATAAAATTAATTATGTTATCCTTATACTAAGGAGTATATTTATGGTAACAATAAAGTATTTTGTGCACGGAACTACGACAGACAATTCAAGTCACCTATCAACTGGCTGGCTTCCGGGACAACTATCTGAAAAAAGAATTATGCAAGGGGTTGAACTTGCCCATACAATAAAAGACCAACATTTTGATGTTGTGTTTTGTTCAGACTTGACTCGTGCTGTTGAAAGTGCAAAACTTAATTTCTATAATCGTGATATTGAGATAATAAGAGATACTAGAATTCGCGAATGTAATTATGGAGATTATAACGGAAAGGACTCCAAATTAGTAGATTATGCAACACATATTGACAAACAATTTCCAAATGGTGAATGTTTAAAAGATGTTGAAAAGCGAATTAGAGATTTTGTTGA
>CALWGA010000008.1 GCA_944377825.1 uncultured Clostridia bacterium
ATTATCATACCAACGCCGACTGAGATTTGAGATAAAATATACATAAACTAATTATATATAAAAAATCACACTTTGGCAAGTGTAATTTATTTATATTTTAATATATTATTTTGTCCTAATCACGAAATCACGAAGTATCATAAAAAATCTATGTTTAACTAAATTATGCCGACACAATTTACTATTTTTGAGTCAAAAGAATTTTACATCTCATAATTTGATTTTTTATACAAAATGCACATACTCTGCTAAAGCTTTTCTTTTATTGTGGAGCGGATTGCCAGCATATTCCTCTGCACGATAGCCAAGTGGCAATAAGCACACAGGATAAACACTCTCTGGCAAATTAAACTCTTTTCGCACAACACTTTCGTCGAAATACTTTATCCAAATGTTGTCGACACCTAAATTTGTCGCCTCTAACATCATGTGCGTGGCAACAATGCAGGCGTCCATCTCATAGGTGGAATAGTCGCCATTTTTCCAAGTCTTATCTTTATCAGCGCAGACAAGCAGGCATATCGGCGCGTTATAACGGCACGGCGTCGCCTTGTCAATCTTCTTGAGCGCCTCTTTTGACTTTAACACATATATCTCTTGCGGTTGCATATTTTTCGCAGTTGGAGCATATCTTCCAGCCTCCAAAATTCTCTTTATCATCTCATCACTTACAGGCTTGTCACTAAACTTGCGCACCGCCGTTCTTGTTCTTATCACCTCTTCAAAGTCGCCTACGCTTTTACCATCGGTTTCAAAATACTGCTCAACGCGCATAGAAAGGTGATATTTTTGCCTTAATTTTGAAATCGTCTCCATCATCGGCGACTTGTGGTGCCTATCAAGCGCCGCGCGATTTTTCCACTTATCCACAAGAAGCACGTCCTCAGGGTCGTCCTTTGGGAAAAAGTAGGTATAACCAAAATTCCCCTCTTCTTTTCGCACCAATTCCACCGTTCCGCTTTCAGTCATCTCTTCCGCAAACTTCCTCGCACTTCCATCCTTGCCCGTGTAATAAATATTGATAACTAACATATATAGCCTCCTTTTCCAAGTGTAAGTATAACACAAACAATGTATAAAATTCACATTTTTACAATAAACGGAACGGCTTTTTGTAAATTTATTCAAGTTGCGCAAGTTTACTTTTAGAGCAAGGCGTTGCGATGAAAGAAATTCAAGAATGGCTTGGACACTCATCTTACACAACCACAGCAAACATCTATTCTCACTTGGACTCAAAAGCGAAAACGAAAGTTGCAAATGTGATAAGCAAGGCTTTTGGGATGGAAGAACTTGAAATTGAAGAAAGTGGACGAGATGAAAAAATTACAGGAACTAAGCCAAGATATATTAGCAAAGTTAAACACAGAGATAACAGCACAACTGTTGAATTAGACTATAAACAAACGCCCGAAAATGTGGAAGAAATTTTGGAAGAAAATCAAATAGAAAAGCCTATAAAAGAAAAATCCGTGAAAGTCTATGTGAATGTTGACACTGGATATTTAGGTGCAACTAAAAGATTTAGTGACTTGGAAGATAACCATAAATTCTTAAAAGAAATCAAATCTGTTGACGAAGCAAATGACTTTATTGTTGAACTATTTTGTTCTGGAGAATATGATAAAAATGATTTAAAAGAGTATAGAAGTAGACTGTTAAAAAAGGTTAAAGAAATATGCGAAGATAGTGAAATGTAAACTATTTTTTAATAAAATGCGTCGGTTTTTGCGGTAGACAAAAATTATCAAAAGAAACTGGTGGATTTTGACCTAAAAATAGGTGATGTCTACCAAAATGTCTACCGCGAAAAAAGCCCATTTTTTGCCTATTTTTGCCAAAATTTAGCATTTTTGTGTTTAAATTTTAAACTTTTTAAAAATCAATATATAGTATGTAAATATGTAAAATAAATGAAAAAAAGCACTATATGTAGTGCTTTTGATGTGGCGGAGAGTGTAGGATTCGAACCCACGGAAGCTTTCACTTCAATGGTTTTCAAGACCACCGCTTTCGACCGCTCAGCCAACTCTCCACGGTAGACATTTTTTGTAAATGTCTTATTTTTAGTTTAACGAAATGTGTGTGATGTTTTGTGATTGCCGTTTCAAGTTTTCGACTTTTATAGTTTTTGAAACAACATCTTCTCGCATTCGTCGAATAAGATTATAACATATTGCCATTTCAGTTGTCAACATTTTATCAATCAAAATTTTTATACCACTATTTTTGTTTTTTGCGATAATGGCAGAAAGTTTCGCAAAGTATTGATAAGATAAACTTCTACCTGATCACGATGTCACAATCAATTATAGTAAATTTAAATTTTACTATCACATATTTTATTTTAAATCTTTGTCATCCAAAGGCTGTGCAAGTTGCAATAACTATAAGCCTCAGTGTAGGTGCCAGCAGGAAATGTCGCTTCAGGTTTGTCGCCTGGGTTTAAAAATTTAATAATATATCCGCCATCTCCTCCAAGCACGATAAAATTTATGTAATGCTCTGGCGTCATTGGATGTGGAACTTGACCAATTTTGACCACCACTTTGTTCTTTTGCTTTTCCACAACTGGAAGATGTTTTTCGGTGGCAGCCTCGGTGGTGTTTACCACAATCTCTGCCATAGGTTCACCACAGCAAATAGTAGGCACGTTTGAATCTACCACTTTAACAATCACTTTTCCGCAATGACGACATCTAAAAAATTTAATCATAATTCACCTCTCGAAATTATGATACAATTTTTAGAATAAAAAAGCAACTATCTAACCAAATAAACTAAAATTTAAATTTTTTTATCACATACTAACAATCCAGCACTCTTCTTAACCATTTGCTCTCACTCGATTTTAATTCGCTTAAAATAGGTTGATTTTAAAAATCTTTTTTTTACAATATTAGAGCATGCATTTAATTTCTTCTATCTTATCACCCTTACAAATACTGAAAAAACTGCTCGCTTTTATAGAGTTTTAAATTGTAATATTCCGCAATCAGTCCAATAATCTGCCCACACGACGGCTTGTCATCTATTGTGAAAAGGTCGATGTTGAACATCTTGTTGATTTCCATAAAACTATGGTTATAGAAAGTAGTGTCAATCATGTTACGTATTGCGCCCTGAACGCTTGAAACCTTCTCAATGTTATAGATATAGCAAACTTCTTGAAAAAGTCCTTTTACCATATTATGCAGAAGCATAGGATAGGTTATCACAAGTTCGATGGCGCATGACAAGTACTGAAAACCAGTTTGATCCATTCTAAAACCGATGCGTATGAGTGCGTATCTTATTACCTTTTTTGCTTGAACTTTTTCTGACTCACTCATACTCTCTCCCTTTTAGACGATAGACTTATTATATCATAAAGGAATTTGTTTTACAAAATAAAAATCAAAACATTTCAAAATTTTACAAGAATATTTAGTGTGAATTTAATATTATTGTCGAATAAAAAATATCTCTTGCTCATGAGATATATTAGTTCACATATTTAAAGAACATAAATAAGCAGGAAGAACAAAAAGAGAAAAGTGAAAACGAAGGAAGGGCTTACGACTTTCAGTGAAGAGTTGCGGAATATTTTTATAATTTTTAATCAAAAATCTCACCCTTTTTTAATGTTAGCAAATATTACAGCAGGTTATGTTTAAGAAAGAATATGTTAAAATATTCCTAAAATTTTACCTCAGTTCTTAACTGGAAGGCTTTACCTTCCCTTCACTTTTCGTTCTTCACTTGTTTACACTCTTCACCATTTAAAACAAAAGAAATTTTTGTTTTAAACACATCCATATTCCGAAACAGTGATCGTGAACTGCACACCGAGAAAGTTTAAGTTTGGCTTTTTCTGCGT
>CALWGA010000009.1 GCA_944377825.1 uncultured Clostridia bacterium
AGTTTACAATTGGTTTTTATCCTTTCAAAACATTGACACAACCGACAAACTCGCTTGCAAACGAATGATTAATATGTTTGTGAACAAAATTGTTTTATATGACGACTATTTTGACATATATTTCAACACTTCGGACGATGAAAACAAAAATATTAAACTTGACAACCCAGAAGATTTTGAAGAAATAGAAAAAGAGCAACCCAGCGGTTCGGATTGCTCTCACTTGGTGCGGATAACAGGATTTGAACCTGCATGAGATTGCTCTCACTAGGACCTGAACCTAGCGCGTCTGCCGTTCCGCCATATCCGCATAATCACATCTAATTATATCTATTTTATTGCCTTTTGTCAAGCCAACAACCGATTTCGCACGCTTATTCTCACAACTTTTTCCGCTTTAGAATTCTTTTTGTTTTCAAATTTTAAACTTTCATAATCATCAAAAATAATATTCCCTAAAATCACACCTACGCTTTTATGCTATTGATACAAAACTTACTTTCTCAAAATCTTCAGTAACTCTTCACTGCGAGCCAACGGTTCGCCTTCACTCTTGCGTTGCAAACGGCACTTCATATCGTCTTTTGTCTTACGCCAAAAGCCTTATTATTCATTTGTTTACTCCTTTAGCGACCAAACGAAAATCGCACTTCGTTGGCGATTTTGTCGCTGCTTAAAGTGGTTTCAATTAGAGCGACAACACTGCAGTCCAAAATCTTCGCTAACTCTTCACTGAAAACCGCAGGTTTTCCTTCACTGGAAGGCATACCTTCCCTTCACTCTTCACCCAACACATTGTGTTTATTTGACTATTTCTCTGTTTTTCGCTATAATCATACTAAATCTATGTGATTTTTGGAGAGAAAGTGTGGATATAAATAAGAATTTTTTTGAAAATGTCTATGATTTAGTTAAAAAAGTGCCAAAGGGCAAGGTGGTGACCTATGGCGAGATTGCGCGTGCGATAGGCAATAAGCGTATGTCACGGCAAGTGGGCTGGGCGCTTCATGTCAATCCAAAGCCGGGTGTAATTCCTTGTCACAGAGTTGTCAACCGCTTTGGCGAACTCTCTTCCGCCTTTGCCTTTGGCGGAATAAACAGACAAGAAGAACTTTTGAGGGACGAGGGCGTGGCTGTCATTGACGGAAAGGTGGATTTAGGAAAGTATGGATACAAGTTCGATTGATGAGTGCCTCAAAAAACTCTCCACCTCGCCGTTTAGGAGCAAATTTCACTTAAAGACGAAAGATGTTATGTATGTCAAGACCAAAGGTATGGAAACGATAAAATCGCATGCTTATGATTTCATAACTAAAAGGTTGGCGCCAAAAGACATTCCCAACGACGGCAAGCAAACGCCTATGAGAAATCATCCTGTCTTTATCGCTCAACACGCCACAGCGACATGTTGCCGTGGATGTTTAAATAAATGGTGGAAAATTCCTAAAAATAGGGAGTTGACGGCGGGCGAGATAGATTTTGTGGTGGAACTAATAATGGCGTATATTAAAAAGGAAATGGAAGATGAAAATAATTGATATAGCGTATAGCGGAAATGGCGTAGCGAAAGAGAATGGCAAAGTGGTGTTTGTTCCGCACGCCGATATCGGCGAAGAAGTTGACGTTGAAATTGTCAAAACGACCTCGAAGTTTGACATCGGCAAAATTTCTAAGATTGAAAAGGCGTCGCCGTTTCGCGTAACTCCGCCTTGTCCTTACTATGGCAAATGTGGCGGTTGCGATTTTCAGCATCTCACTTACGAGCGAGAGTTGGAATTAAAAAGACATATTTTGCAAAACGAACTAAAAAAAGTAAATTTTTCGGGCGAGATTGATGTGGAAAATAGCGAAAAAGTCTACAATTACAGAAATAAGATAAAATTGACCTATAAAAATGGCGAATTGGGTTACATATCAAATCTCACCCATGATTTTGTAGCCGTAGACCCTTGCATGCTTGCAGAAAAGAATATTTTGTTGGCGCTGAAAGTGGTGAGAGAATTTTTGAGCAAAAATCACTTTCAATATTTAAAAAATGTCGCATTTAGAAGTTATCAAAATGGCGTTATGATAATTTTCCTATTTTCTCAAAAGGAAAAGTTTGTGTATGATGAAGTGCTAAATTCTTATCCTGTTGTTATCGCTGTTGGCGAAATTTTGGAGAGCGACAAAACAAAAGTTGTGAAAATCTATAATAACGCCGATATGAAATATCATCTAATGGGCGAAGAGTTTGACATCGACGCCAAATCTTTTTTGCAGATAAACAAGGACATGGCGGAAAAATTATATAGGTATGTCACGGACAATATCGGCGGACAGGCAATTATAAATGCCTACTCTGGTCAGGGCGTGCTTTCGAAAATACTATCTAAAAAGGCGAAAAAAGTTGTTGGAATTGAAATGCAAGAGTCCTCTCATCTTATTGCAGAAAAAATCAAATCTCCGAATATGCTCAATGTCAATGCAAAGGTCGAGGATGTGATAGGAAAGTTTGCGACAGGTGTCGATGCTATCGTCTTGGACCCAGCGCGAGAAGGTTGCAAAAGCGAGGTTTTGAGCGAAACTATAAAGGCAAACATCAAGAAAATCGTCTACATTTCGTGCAATTTTTCCACACTTGTGCGCGACCTCAAATATTTAACAAAATTTTACAAAACACGCAAAGTGAAAATTTTTGATATGTTTCCAAAGACGGCAAATTTGGAAGTTTGTCTCATTTTAGAAAAATTTTGAAAAATTTACAATTTTTATTTAGGTGGCTCGCATAAAATATTTAAAATTATTTAACTATTTGATTGACATTATTATGAGTTTGTGTTATACTATTAATGAAATAATTTTCAGTTATTTTCAAAGACTAAATTTAACCTTTTAAGGAGAAGATATTGACTAACATAAAAAACTATATCCTATATGGCGTTATCATTCTTGTTGCCGTTATCACTGGTGTGGCAATAGGAAGTGTTTATGTTAGCGGTATTGTTCCTAGCGTCGACACTTCAAATCTTACAGAAGCCACACTTCGCGATGACGAGAATGAGATAGCAAAACTTTATGAAGATGCAGTCAGCGGAAGAAAAACCTCTTTTTCGGCTGTCGAACTATACCAAATCGGCGAGTATAAACTTAAAAACACGGATAGGTATGTGAAAATCTTAAGCGGCAGTGTTGAAAGTTTGTTTGGTATAACTCAAAATATGAAGGCGATCAAAACTTCAACCGAAGATGGTATATATTATCTTAAAATGAGTCCTGGCACGGTGTCTATGGCAGTTAAACAGCGATATGAATACGATAAGCCAAATGACATTTATCTTAATGAAACGAGAGATGAGAATGATATTAAGGGTAACACTGTTGATGAATACTATGTAGACCTTGACGAAAGCACTGCAAAGACATTAACGCTTGATGAGTATAAATCTTTCTTCAACACAGAGCCAACAACCCCGCTCACTTATATTGTTTCTGACCTTACCACACAGGAAGGCACATATGACAAAGATGTCACCTTAAATAGCGACAATCAATATGTTTTCAACATCAAAATGACAGGCGAATATGCCACATATGCTGCTTTTTACTATAGTTATGAAATTCGGCATTTTAGTGGAGACATTCCAACAACTCCGCCAAAGCAATCGGAACTTCCTTCATGGAAAAGTGTGGAAATGACAGTAACTATGGACAGCGATTTTAATATACTTTCCATTCACTACTCAGAAAGTTATAACATAGACACAAGTATTTTACAAAATGCTCCAGTCAATGACGACTTTGAAGATGTCTTCTACTATGATGACGAAACCATTGAACATTATCTCGCGCTATCTTTAGCGTAATTGCAAGTTAAATTAGGAGAAATATGCGTAGCCCAGAGAAAAGAGAACGAACATTTTTATCGAAGATGTTTAGGACAATTTCAATCTACATGATAATTGCCCTATGTTCTTTTTTTACCTATATAATGCTGTTTGGTGATGTCTCTTTCACGCCGACCTTACCAGGTAGTAATGTTGATGCTTCGGAAGACTCAAACATGAACAAACTTCTAAACGCCTTTATGGGCGCCGAAAATGTGACGGCGAATATGAACATATCTGTTGTCGGCAATGATTTAGATGTTGACTTGGATGTGGACGCTAAAGTCAACATGCAAAACTTTGATTTTGATGTCACTTTGAAAACCGCTCTTAATGACACTTCGTATAACATCGAAATCTTTAAAAATAGCGAATTAGATAGTTTTCTTCATATCAATATAAATGATAGCCTTTTTAAACTCGACTTGAATGAAATTTCTTCTATGGAAGAGATTGATTTTTCCGCCTTGCTATCAAGTTTCAGTGGCGGAGAAGAATTGAGCAGTATTTTAGATGCTGTCGGCACTGTTATCGGCGTTGATTTAACTGACATTAGCATGGAAAATATAATGACAAAGTTAGAAATCGTTGAAAACGTCTCGGAAAATGGCTATCGTTTCACCATCTACTTTGGAAATCTGCGTTTGACGCTCGATACCAGCGAAGATTTCAAAAATATGACGGCGTCTGTGAGAGAACTCACTGTCAACAACTATAAGATTAATTGCGCGATTGACTCAATCACGCTTGACAATCAAAATTTTGACATCGACACCGAACCAGCAGGCGAAGAGTTAGACATCTCTTCTCTTCTAAAAATCGTGGAAAACGCAAAGTTAGATGAAAATAGTTACGCACTATCTGGCGATGTTGTTGTTAAATATGACGGCAAGGAGTTAGCAGGCAGTGTTGGCGCGAAGATTGTTGATACCGATAATGGAGTGCTTCCATTTGTTCGCTTCAAGACAAATGCGGGCGGAGTTGACGCATATATCTACTATATCGACAACACCATTTATTTAAGCATTGAACAACTCAATTTCAAATTTGATATTAACAATATTCCTGAAATCGAAAGCATTTTGGAAGAGTATAATATCAACTTAGATGTTGAGGCGCTCATGGCAGTCACGGTTGCTATGCCAACCTTTGAAAACTTCAATATCAAAGTTTTAGAAAATGGCTTTGAACTATCACTACAAGATGAAATCATTTTCGATGACACAATCTCATTGAGTAATTCTAATATTACGCTTATAACAAAAACTATCGACGAAAATATCTTGCCAGACCTATTAAACCTAACAACAACCTTGACAATGGATGGAACTCCAAAAGAGGTCGGCGTAGAAATTTCAAACATCATGATAGGTCAAAGCACGCAATATCTATCCGATATGGAGTTAAACGGAAATGAGGCTATAAATCTTAACACAAAGAATGGCATGACCAGCGTTCAAGAATTTGTCGACTTATCAAACTTTATAGACATCTTCAATGTGGTTAAAGATGCTGAAAACCTAACCTTTAACATCGACGTTGAAATTGACGATTTACTCAAAGTCAATGGTTTAGGTAAATTTGACATCAAGTCTATGAGTTTCAACCTTGATGTTGATGTGGATATCGACGGCTTGAAACTAAACATCTTCCTTTATGGCGAAGATATGCTGAACAGCAAGACGATATATGTAACAATCGGCGAGAAGAGTTTAAAACTCAACTTGGACGAAGCGAACTTAACAGAACTACTCACAGAGTTTGGCGTGAGCATGGACACAGCAAGTGCGCTTGACGAGGTCAGTGCCGAACTTGGAGTGGACTTTGAAAACATCGATATTTTAGAGATATTAAGGAACTTGACCTTAACTGAGAGTGAAGAGAACGGCGTTTTGACCTACACAATATCCTTGCTTGCAAGCGA
>CALWGA010000010.1 GCA_944377825.1 uncultured Clostridia bacterium
TAGTTGTCAAAGAACTATCGCTGACAGCCACATCAGTGGCCTTTCCCTGCGTCAGCATTCGTATTCTAACACATATGAAAAAAGATTGTCAACACTTTTTCAAAAAAAATTTAACTTTTTTTAAAAAATTTTTTTGATTTTTTTTTAAATCTTAGGCGTCTTTCCGTGTGTTCGCAAAATAGCCCTAAAAATAGCCAAATTTTCGCCAAAAAAAGTAAAAAATTTTTTAGACTTTTTATAAATTTTGCCGAAAACTATCAATTTTAGACTAAAATTTAGATTACCTCGGTTAAAAATTTATATAAAATTTTTGTTATTGTTCGCAAATTTATTTAACTTTTCAATTTAAAAAGGATTTTATCTCTTTATAATCAATTATTGTTTCTTATATATAAAAGTAATCATATTAATAAGCCAAATTTTCCAAGAACTTTTTTCATTGCAAAAAGTAATAAACGAAAAGCATGTAGGCGTAATTAAAAATCTAAGACATTGGATGATGTTGATGGTAACTGTTTTGTATATCGTTTTGATTTTATTATTTACTTATATATTCATTTTATATAATTATTTTATATATTATATAATAATCACTTTCTATTTATATTCTTCCATATCTATTGTGATTAACCCTACTATAAGGCATACGCTTGTTTATCTTTTATTATGCTTAGAAAAATTTATAAGTAAAACACTTGCTTTAAGTTTAAAATTATGATATACTCCTTTCTGTTACAAATAAAAATATGCGGCTATGGCGGAATTGGCAGACGCGCTGGATTTAGGTTCCAGTTCGAAAGAGTGCAGGTTCAACTCCTGTTAGCCGCACCAGACAAGAATTCATGGGTAAAATTCGTGGTTTTCTTAATAACAAAAGGCATATCAAGTTTAATTTGATATGCCTTTTTTAATTTGATATTCTTACCAAATGAATAGGTCACCACATGTGCCACAAGTTGACGTGATGTTTGTCACATTTGTGTGCGTGTGAGTCTGCGATACTCCGCTTGAAGAGTATACGACACGTGCGCGAGATGTGTAGGAGTAAGTTATCGAACCGCCAGTCGCTCTGCCTACAAGTCCGCCTATCGTAGAATCATCGGTGTTAGACTTTCTCTCGTAGCATGTGTCGATTGTGGAGTTGTTGAGATTTCCTGCTAGATCTCCCGCATAACCTGCTGTGTCTGATGAGTTTGTGACGCTGTTGCTTATCATCACGCTTAACATGGTATACTGCGCACTGTTATTGCCAAGCGTGCTAGTAGTGTATGTTCCACTTGCCCTACTGACGCTTCTAACACTATTTCCATTCGTGAAGAAGATGCCAGTTCCGGAATCTTGCGCTTCCATTATGGTGGTAGTGCTGTCATACACACCCACTCGCTCTAACGTTGTGTCGTTGCCATAGCCGACAACCGCGCCAACATTTCCTCTTCCGCTGACTGAAGAGTTCATAAGAGTGAGGTTTTTAATCGTCGCTCCATCAGTGTAACCAAACAAGCCCATGTTCACCGCATTTCCGCCCACGATGTTCATGTTTTCAATGCGATAGTATCCGCCATCATAGACACTTTCAAATGAATTGCTCGCTGTTCCAATAGGTAGCATGTATCCGCCTTCAAAGTCAATGTCCGCCGTTTGAACAATCTTCTTCGCAATCGTCAAGCCTTGATAATACATACGATATGCAATGTTTAATAGGTCAGCAGAACTATCCACTTCCCAAATGCTTGAACTGTAGTTTATTGGCGTGCTATCAACAAAGTCACTGCTTGACAGCGTAAACTCTTCCTTAAAGTTGATGTTGACAGTTATGCTTGAAACATCGTTTGTCGGTATCATTTGGAATGAATAGTCATCACTATCTGAAAGCACAGTGCTACCAAGCGTGATGTTATCGAAAGAATAAAAGGTTGTTTCTCCTCTTGCTGAATTATAGGTATACACAAGTTTATCTGTCACAGAAATATTAATTAAATCAAATGGCTCACATGACACGCTTGTGCTACTTCCACTCACACTTACACCATTCACTGCAAATAGATATTCACTACTGCCTGCTGGCATAGAAAAAGTTGTTGTGCTTCCATTCACCCTTGTTCTTACCGTAACTGTGTATGGATTTCGAATATGGAAGAAAGTGAACAAGGTCACAGTGTTTCCGTTCTCACTCAAATTTCCATATCTATTCATGATGCTATATAGCGACCAGTCCGCTAAGTTTGTTGTGCTAGGATTACTGTAACCTGAAGAAAAGTAGAAAGCATTGTCTGCAGTGTAACCGACAATAGGGTCCTTTGTGGTTGATCTCACAACTCCGCCACTCAGAACACTGTTTATTGAGATACTCCTACCGCCAACTGTGGTGGAAGGCGTTTCTAACATATTTGTTGTGTCCACTATACCATTGAAATCACTGCTAAGGATATTGTATCTATCGAAACTGAACTGCTCACGAAAGACTGCTGACATTGGAATTTCTGTCGCTGAAACGGTGTAACCATCCACATCGATGTCCGTTTTACTAATCTGCGAAGTAGCGAAGTAGTTAGTTTCGCCCACCAACTGCCCTGGCAGATATGAATTAGAGCCATATACCTCATATGCGTCGGTTAAATACAAAGTGTAATCGTATTCATATCTTTCAGATTCACAATATTTGAATGTTATCGACACTCTCGATCTGGGCGCAACTCCATAAAAGACATTTGCCGGCAGAAGCAGCATTGTAGTGCCTGCAGGAGTAAACATGACAACATCATTAGACCATAAATTTGTGACCGCAGTGCTACTCGAAAATCCCACAGAATACCAATATCCATTTTTTGCACCGCTGACTTCCGCAACGTATGCCACATAGTTATTGCTTGTGAAATAATTTCTGCCCGAACTTAAATTCATATAAATAATTGCTGTGGATGACGGACCATTTGTTATGTTAAACATGCTTGCCGTGTATCTACTTCTCTGTCCATTTCGTGCCCTGCTTGCATATCCTTTTTGAAATATGTAACTATCTGAACCAGAATTAACATAAGTTATATCAAGATAATAATTTTGTCTATAAGGCACCAAAACAACATCAAAAGCAGAGGCGTATTCGTATATAGTTCTCATCGGAGTTTCCGGCTCTTCAGAAGTTTCATTATCTTCCTCAGGAAGAATTTCCGGACCGATAGGAATCAACCTATTCGCCTCAACCTCGCCTTCTTCTATCGGCTCTTCAGTTATGCTTAAAATAAGGTCTTCTAATTTAAACGAAACAGTTAAAATTGAGTTGCTAGCAGTCCAATTGGAGGTAACCCTCGTCCTCGCCGAGTCCTCACCTTCCACTCCTTCAAACACAACATTGTTAAAATTTTCAATCCGATTGTTAATACTGTTTGTTTCAAAGTTAGATCTTTCATAGAAGCCAAGTATCTCATAGTTATCGGCGGCAGTTATTTCCACTCTTACATCAGATTCAATATTTATATTACTTAATTCATTTAATCCCGTCGAAGTGTCATATTTCAGCACGTTATCCACATAGATTCTCATGTTTTCTAAACCTTCAGTGCCTTGTTCTATGCTTAACTGGTTAGAGCCTGTTCCAAATCTCTCTTCTCCGGCATATAGCGAATCACTCGTCCAAACTCTGAAATCGGAGTTTATCGTAATTGGGATTTCCACTTCTTTTTCAAGCACAATTGTTATATCAGCAAATAACTCATCATATGTTCCACCTAAGCGATAATCATAACTTGACGAAAAATCTTCAATTTCTATAGGAGATCCAAGTTCATTTCCATCAGAGTAATAGATTTCAACATCATAGCCACCATCATTATATAATGTAAAAGGTGTGAAAACGAAATTAGTTATTGTGGCATAGTAATCATAGTTACAACTCGAATTTCTATGTAACCCCCTAATCTTTGAGTCAATAGAAAAATCATCGCCCTCAAAGTCAGAAAGCGTGCCATCAGAATTACGCACCTTAATTTTGATATTCATATCCTTAACAAACCAAGAGAGAGTGACAGGAAGTGACGAATATAGACATGTAGATTCTGTCACATCCTCTGACATAAATCCAACACCCGTCCAAGTTGAAGAATTGCTACTTGAAGAATAGGAACTTAAAAGTGATGAATACAAACTAAAATTTCCAGAAAATGTTTTGTTATTTCGAGCAGTGCCTGTGTTATCTCCGAAATCATCGTCTTTATCTGAACTATCAATGTTTGAACCATATTTACCAATCCAATAATTTAAAGATTTATCAGAATCTGTAGCCATAGCAAAACAGTAGTTTATTTGTGCCCCGTCACCTCCAACCCAACCAGCGATATGGCCATATCCACTACTACTATTCCAATTCCCAAATATACGCCCCATGTTTGCGCAATTGCTTATATATGAAAATTGCCAACTACCATCATTGCTTCCATAACTAAGTTGCCCGGCTATTCCTCCCACACAAGAAGTACTAGAATTTAATAAAATAAGTCCATAATTCAAACAATAAGTTATAGAAATAGTGCTATCTGGATCGCTTGGCCCTATCGCATTATGTCCTATAGTCAATCCTACAATACCACCAGCAAATTTTCCAGCATAATTTCCAATATTGCCATAATTAACACTATTGCTAATACTTCCAAAAGTTAATTGTCCTACAAGCCCACCAATAGTCGAAAAGTCACCATGGGATGAATATGCTGTAATTTCCCCAAAATTTATACATTGATTTATAATAAATTCATCACTATATCCAGTACCTCCTTCTGTAACTCCTAAATTAAGACTTCCATAATACCTGTCCACAATACCTACAACACCACCTACTGCTAACCCGCAAGACAAATTTCCTGTTAACCAAAAACCTGTATATTCACCCGTTAAATCTGCATAAATATTTACCTTATTTACACAATTACTAATACTTACCGTATTGTCATCTTCGTCAAACAGAATGCCACCTACAATACCGCCTACACATAATGTAAATTTAGTGCTATTACTTGCTGTAATATTAAAATTTAAGTCTATGTCTCCTTCAACAATTATATTGCTAATTCGTGCCGAAGAACCTCTTATCACTCCAAACAAACCATAATAAAGTTGAGATGGTTTTCCGTTTAATAAGTAATACGCATTTGGAAACCTAACCACTCCACCATTTTCTTCAAAACCATTATTTGTAATTTCTAAATCATGGCTTTCGTCTATTGTTAATCCACTTATTGTGTAACCATTCCCTTCAAAAGTGCCACGAAAATTCATAATTGGCACCCAGTAGTGAGCGGAAAGGTCAATGTTGGCAGTTAACCTGTAAGTGCCAGTTAAATAATCCCTAACAGCGGATTGATATGCTATCCAGGCAAGTTTTTTAGGGGTATCTATTATATAAACACCTCCTACCTGGGTTGGTTGTGTATAATTCCCTGAATCCGTCCAGTATTCATCATCTGCAGACACCGAAACATCGCTGGAATCGTCAGCAATATCAGAATCGATGTTTTCTTCTGCATTTTCAGATTCTCCGCTTTCAGAACCGTCATCAGTTAAAGAAGAGCCATTTTCAGTGTTGGTTTCGTCTTGGTTATCATCAATCGTCTCTTCCTGGCTTGTGGTGTTCAACAGAACAGAGTAGTTTATTAAATTAATAGAGCATAGTGGAATGATTGCCACAAGTAAGAGGCACACTATGCTCAAATAGAATTTTTTATTAAATATATTCTTCATATGTTTATTGTAACTAATTTTTGCAAAAAATGTCAAATTATTTTTATATTTTATTTAAATATAAAAAATTACTTTCTACGCCAGCGCCAATAAGAGTTCCGCCTAGTGCAACTAAATTTCTTTGTGTAGCCATTTAAATTCATTCATTTGGTTGATTTTTATTATTATATTAAAATTTGGACATAATTGAACTAGTGCTTTATACATTTTTTTAGTGATATCTACAGATATCTCTTGCTGACTAGAAATAAAAGATAAATAGAAACGGCCTTTTGCGACAGGAATACTATCAACATCTATTACTTCATTCCATGGAATTTTTTTTATTTCCTTTTTCATTCTTTCTAATGCTATATAATTTTCTGAAATTACAACCCTTGATAGAAGTCGTTTATTAAATATTAGTGAACATAATAATATTATTAGAGCAATCAATCCTATCAACATTAAAGGGTAAAAAGATAAATCTGTAGACATTAAAATTGAACCAGTTAAAAATATTAT
This sequence comes from uncultured Clostridia bacterium, assembly GCA_944377825.1. Taxonomy (GTDB): domain Bacteria; phylum Bacillota; class Clostridia; order Christensenellales; family UBA1242; genus Caccovivens. Next base: position 6,235 of record CALWGA010000010.1, read on the forward strand.
GAAAGATATTGTAAAGAAAAGTGGATAAATAAATAATAACTCCATTTTATGAGCCCAAAATTTAATTGTCATACCTGCTCCTTAATTTTTAAAACCAAATGCACTTCTTAATGCTTTTAAGATTTCTTTAAAAATAGAACTAATAGCATAAAATCACCCTAAAAATTCCACTTTTCAACCTCTTGAAGAAGTGCCTCGCGTTCGTTTGGAATTTTGCCGTCAAAAACAAGGCTTAGAAGGTGGTAGAGAATTCGGTTGTAACTTCGGTTGTCAATCTTAGGGAAATTGGTCTTGATGTCTTCCTTATTAATCTTCAAGTCATTGACGCGGATGTTGAGACCATAGCGGATGATATACTTATAGAAGAACATATACTTGTTCATCGTGTGTTTACTTTTTTTGGCAAGCAGTGGAAAGATAACGCCGACATCGTCGAAATATTTAAAGAAATATTCCTTATTTTTCATCTTGCGAAGCGCGTTATAGTAGCCAGAAATGTATATGAAAACCTTTTGAAATTGTTTGGTGCTAAAGCCGAGTTGTTTTTTCAAAAATTCCTCTAAAAAGGTCTCCAAACATTCTGTTTTTGCGGTGTCGATAATGTCGATAAATAGCCCTAAAATGCGGTCATCCACCTTCTTCACCATTTTATACTTAACCTTTTTGAAAGGCAAGCCAAAATATTGCCAAACACCAAGTTGATTTAAAAGTATAAGCGCCTTCATGTAGTCACTTTTAATCTCTTTATAGCGCTTGTCGCAGTAAACAATCTTCTCAAGTTCTGCAAACTTTCTAGTTGCCGACAAATCGCCGATATTTTTCGCCATTAAAAAGGCTTGTTTCAAGGTCTTTTTTTCGATTTTAAGATTTAATTCGCCGACAATTCTGACCATTCTCAAAATTCGCTCGCCGTCATAGTTTAAGACCTCTTCTGGTGAACCGATACAGCGGAGAATTCTCTGTTTTGCGTCCACCACACCTTGATAGTAGTCGACTATCTCGTCTCGGTTTATATTATAGTAAATTGCATTGATTGTGAAGTCTCTGCGCTTAGCGTCCTCGCGAATATCCGACGTTCGCTCCACTTTCACTGGGCAATGCTTGCCGTTTTCTGGATAAAAGTCCTTTCGAAAAGAGGTAAATTCATAGTTTTCCGAACCCTTGCTGATTGAAATAGAATTATACATCGAATTTTTGATCTTGACCTTATAGCCATTCTGTTTCAAAATATCAATAATCTCGTCGATGTCGACATCGCTAGCAAGGTCCACATCTCCGCCCTTTATGCCCATAAGGCAGTTTCTGACATACCCGCCCACAACATACAAGTCCTTAGGAAAGATTTTGGAAAGTTTAATTAAATTTGCTGAAACAGGAATAAACATACATCCTCCAAACTAAAATTACAATATAATAAAATATTAAATTAAAAAATAATAAAAGTCAAGAAAATTGATTTAATAATTGACAAATCGGAGAAAAATAATTATATTATTTAATAATGAAAAACAAAAAATTTAGAAGTAAGAAACAAAATGTGAATGATGTTCCTGTGGTTCGCTATCAAACCGATGTCGAGCATGGTCTATCTGAGGAACAGATTGCCGAGAGAAAGGAACATAAACTTGTCAACGACACAAAGATTAAAACTTCCAATTCCTATCTTTCCATAATCTGCAAAAACATCTTCACAATCTTCAACTGCATTTGGCTTATTATCGCCATAGCGCTTATCTGCGTTCAAGCGTGGGGAGATTTACTCTTTTTGTTTGTGGTTATCGCCAACACCGCAATTTCCATAATTCAGGAGATTAAATCTAAAAAAGTGGTGGAAAAACTTTCGCTTGTCACCGCACCAAAGGTCAAAGTGATAAGAACTGGGCTTCTTCAAGAGGTAAAGGGCGACGATTTACTGCTCGACGACATCATAATTCTAGAAAATGGCAATCAAATTCCTGCCGACTGCATAATCGTCAGTGGAAATGTGGAAGCAAACGAAAGTTTACTTACTGGCGAAAGTAACTCAATAAAGAAAAATATCGGCGATGTGCTTCTTGCAGGCTCCTTCCTGGTGTCTGGACAGTGCTACGCCCGCGTTGACAAAGTGGGCAAAGACAACTACATTCAAACGGTTGCCGAGCGCACCAAGGACTTTAAACCGCAGACCTCCAACCTTTTTAAAGATTTGAACAACCTAATTAAAGTCATCATCCTTATTTTGATTCCAGTTGGAATTTTGACTTTCTTCAAAGAGAGCGTGCTTTTAGGCTCGTCCATCACCGACTCCATCACAAGCACAAGCGGAGCGCTCACAGGCATGATTCCAGCAGGCATGTATCTTCTCATCACGGTTGGACTTTCTGTCGGCGTCATCAAACTTGGCAAGAAAAAGACGCTCGTCAAAAATCTCTACTCCATCGAAATGCTCGCGCGTGCCAATGTGCTATGTCTCGACAAAACTGGCACCTTAACCGACGGCACTATGAATGTTGTGGACGTCGTTCCTTTTGACACCAAAAAGTCGAAACTAGAAAGCGTCATGAAAGTTATCTTACAACATCAAAAGACCATGAACGCCACAAGCATCGCATTACTACAACACTACGGCAAAGACACCGAAAGTATGGTCAAAGAGGTTGTCGAATTCTCTTCGCAACGAAAATACAGTGCCACAACGCTAAAAAACGGCAAAACTTACTATCTCGGCGCACCAACCTTTTTGAAATGCCCAATCTCGCCTGAGCAAAAGAAGATTATGACAAGCAATATGGAAAAAGGACTCCGCGTGATCGGGCTTTGCGAAACAGACAGCGCGTATGACGAGAAAGTGGCAGGTAAAAATGGCAAACTTATCGCCTTCTTCGTCTTAGAGGACCATATTCGAAAGGACGCGGTTGAGACGATTGACTGGTTTAAGAAAAATAATGTGAAAATTAAAATCATCTCTGGCGATGACGCGATAACAGTCTCTAAAATTGCCATGCGCGTGGGCGTTGAAGGCTATGATAGGTATGTATCTCTTGAAAATGTCAGTTTGCAGGAAGTGGCACAACTTGCCAACAAATTCACCGTGTTTGGCAGAGTGACACCAGAGCAGAAGCATATTCTCATTAAAACCTTGAAAAATCAAGGCAACACTGTGGCGATGACCGGCGACGGCGTCAACGACACGTTGGCGCTTAAGGAAGCGGACTGTTCCATCGCTATGGCTGACGGAAGCGAAGTGGCTAGAAATATCTCGCATCTCGTTCTTCTTGAAAGCAACTTTTCCGCTCTTCCAAGCATTGTGAAGGAAGGCAGACAGATTGTCAACAACGTGCAAAAATCGTCGGTGCTCTACCTTATGAAAACACTCTTCACCATTATGCTCTGCGTGACAACTCTGGTGCTGAGAATATCCTATCCTTTCACACCGAGACAACTACTGCTACTTGAGATGTTTGTGATAGGGCTTCCGTCGTTCATCCTGACCTTCCAGCCGAACAACGACATCATACGCGGAAATTTCATACCGCAGGTTTTGAAAAAATCAATTCCGTGCGCACTAATCTTGTTTATCAACGTGCTTGTGGTAGTGCTACTCAATGCCAACACCGACACGCTGTCGCCTGACGAATTTTCCTCGCTCTCCACTCTTTTGGTGGTGCTGACAGGCTACATCAACCTTGTGTGGACGTGCTGGCCACTTAATAAACTTCGAACAATATGCGTCACACTTTCCGGCGTTTTGATTGCTGTGGCTCTTGCCAGCATGAGTAGGTTCTTCTCTATAACCACCTATTCTCCTCATGTTGTCATCACTCTTCTTGCCATGCTCCTATGCACCATTCTTGTTATCGTGCTTGCCTTCTATATCAAAGAATGGTATATGCACAAAAAATATGGCTTAACACCAAACGAGAAAGGCGTCATTGAAGTTCCAGCGGACGAACTGACTGGCGAAACCGAGTTTGATAAGAAATTTAATAAACTCTTAAGCAGTTTCAATCGTAAAAAGAAGAAAAAAGACGAAATTGCACCAGTCAGCGAAGAGCAAGTGGAAGAACTCTTAGAGAACCTAAAAGCAAGCGGAAAGGCGCACCTTGACGAAGATAAAGACAACGAGTTTTTGATTCGTCTTGACAAAAGAAAAATTGAAAGATAAAAGCATATCGTTTTGATATGCTTTTCTTGTTAATTTATCTTTTTTGTTGATTTGTATTTAAGTTATTAAAAATAGTTATTATTTATTATCTTTAATTTTAAATTTTTAGTATTTTTGATATGTTTTCAATATTATTTTTTTGTTTCTTTTAAAAAAACTTCACATAAAATTTAACCATTTTTGCTAATTTAACAAGACAATCAAATTTTAGTGATTTCATAGCCGTCGCGCGTGTCTTTCACAAGATAGCCCTTGTTTTGAATTTCGTCGCGGAGACTGTCCGATAAAGCAAAATTTTTCTCTTTCTTCGCTTGCCAGCGCTTTTCTGCCAAATCTTTTATTTCGTTTGGAATATCAATCTTCATTTTTTCGTCAACTTGGCTTATGAAAGTTTTAGGATTTTCCTTAAATAAACCAAGAAGAGAATATGTGTTTATTACGCTATTCAAGGTTACCATCACGCTTTTATCGCCATTTTTTATCTTTTCTTTCACGTCTTTAAAGATGTTGAATAGATAGGATATTGCCTTTGATGTGTTCAAATCATCGCGCATAGCGTCATCAAAATTCTCGCCCACGCTCGCGTCCACGCCAGAAAATTCTCCAAACTTACCTTCCGCTTCGCTCAAAACCTTATAGAAATTGTATAGATGCTTTTCCGAATCTTCGAAAAGTTTGTCGGTGATGTTTATGTCGGTGTGGTAGGAATTTTGAAGAAGAGCAAACTTGATAACTTCAATATGGTAGTCTTTCCTTAAGTCTTTCATAAGCAGTGAATTTCCCAAACTCTTACTCATCTTCTGCCCGTTCACGCGGATAAGCCCATTGTGTATCCAATATTTCGCAAAAAGCTTGCCTGTCAAACTCTCCGTCTGCGCAATCTCGTTTTCGTGATGTGGAAAAAGTAAATCTCTTCCGCCACCATGGATATCAATTTGCTCGCCAAAGGTCACATAGTTCATAACCGAGCACTCGATATGCCAGCCAGGTCGCCCTTTACCCCATGGCGACTCCCAAAAAGGTTCACCCTCTTTTGCCGATTTCCAAAGCGCAAAATCAAGTGGCGACCTTTTGAACTCGTCATTCTCAATTCTCACGCCGTCTAACGCCTCTTCCGTGCGCCTGCCAGATAGTTTTCCATATTCCCTAAAGGTGTCCACAGAAAAGTAGACATCGCCGTTAGGCGTCGAATACGCCTTGCCTTTTTCAATCAGTTTAGAGATAAATTTAATCATGTCAGGTATGGTCTTTGTCGCATAGAGCCAAACATCAGGCTCGCCGATTTGAAAAGCCTGCATTTCCTTATCTATCTCTTCAATCATCTTTTCAGCATACTCGTTTGCTGGAACATGTAACTCATTCGACTTTGCGATAATCTTATCGTCAACATCGGTGTAGTTTCTGGCATAGATGACCTTATAGCCTTCCTTCACGAGAAATTTTCTCATTATGTCGTAAATAAGTGCTTGATATAGATGCCCAATATGCGCCTCCGCCGACGGAGTTATTCCGCACGCATACATCTTGACATTATGGTCATCTAATGGCACAAAATCTTCCTTTTGTCGCGAGAGAGAGTTGCAAAATTTGATATTTTTGTTCATAAAATTCCTTTAAAAAGTTAAATTTATTAAAAAATTAGATATTTTATTATATTTTATCTATTAAGAATTGTATTTTTCAATTTGATTATTTGAAATATTTTCCATTAAAATGTTTTTGAATTTTTTTCTAATTTAAAAAACATAATTAGACACAAACTTATGCAACTGCGCCTTAAATTTTCTTATTCAAATAATAGTTTAATTGTTCAATCGCCTTGTCGACGTCGTGGTTATCATCATTAAAATATTTGTTTAGTTCATTTTTGTAACACTCAAGTTCATTTTTGCCTTTTTCGGTCAAAAAAAGCATGCGATTACGCTTGTCTAACTCGCCTTGCTTTGCGATTATCACACCTTCTTCTTCCAACTTTTTGCTCATAAGGGCAAAATTGCTCTTTTTCACGCCGAGTTTTGAGATAATCATGCCAACGGACAAGTTTTGATACTCACTGACGAAATACAAAAACTTCATCCTTAAAAGGTTGTTTTTCGCAAAATGCTTTGTTATGTTTTCAAGTAGTGCTTCTATCTCAAGCAGTTTATCAATGTTTTTCATAATACTTTTATTATAACAATATCCCCTTTTTTTTGCAACTAAAAAACCATTATATTAAAAAATCATCAACAATTTTTAAGAGCATCAACAAAATCATCAACCTCATTTTTTGTCATTTGGAAGTTTGTCCTAAGCCTTACTGTATGTTTTGCCTTATCATTATAATCTATCTTGTATGTCTTTTTAAGTTTGTTTAACTTTTCAAAAGGCAATTTGATGAAAACCGTGTTACCTTCAATAGGATAGATAGATTGATAACCAATCTTCAAAAGTTCTTCGCTTAAGTATCTTGCCATTTCGTTAGCATGCTCGGCATTTTTGAGCCAAAGATCATTTTTGAAGTATTCGACAAACTGGCATGAGAAAAATCTTGTTTTAGAAAAGGTTAAAGCAAGTTGTTTTTGTTCTGGACTTAAATCTCTTTGAAAATTTTCATTTAAAAAGATTAAAAGTTCGCCAAAGAGACAACCATTTTTGTTCCCACCTATTGTGAAAGCATCCACACCTGTGTCTTCCATCAACTCTTTTAGAGAGCATTTAAGATATGCAAGCGCATTTGCCATTCTTGCTCCGTCAACATAAACATACATGCCCTGAGCGTGAGCAAAATCGCAGATTTTTTTAATTTCTTTTGGAGTATAACACGTTCCAACTTCAGTTGTTTCAGAAAAAGCAACAACCTTTATCGGTGGCATATGTCCGCCTAAAGTTGCCAGCGCTTTTTTAATTTTATCTACAGTTATCTTACCATTTTCTCCATTTATAGTTAATATCTTCGTGTTTAAAACATATTCTGTCGCACCCATTTCAGACTTAGCAATATGAGTGCCCTCTTCACATAAAATAGAAGAAACTGAGCCTTGAAGTAGCATTCTCAAGCCTAAAACATTGACCGCTGTTCCATTTGAAACAAAGAGTGTGTTAGTTTTTTTGGTGAACATGCCTTGCACTATTTCTCGCACTTTTTTTGTGTATTCATCCTTAAAATATCCTATTGAATAACCCTTATTGGCATCAGCAATCGCATCAATGATTTCCTGATTTACGCCACTATATGTATCGCTCAAAAAATTAATCTTCATAAACACTCACTCCCATAAATTCAACTCAATTCTATCATATATATTAAAAAATAACCAAACAATTTTCCATTTTGCTTGCATTTTAAGCGCCAGTTTTTTAAAATATAAGCATGGCATTAGTTGGAACTATTGAAGATATTGTCTTTCGTAACGAAGAAAATGGCTACACCGTGGCAAAACTTGAAAAAGACGGCTCACTTGTCACAGTGGTGGGCAAGTTTATTGATGTTAAAGTGGGCGCAATGGTCACTTTGGAGGGTAAATTTGAGCGCTCAAAGTTTGGCGTGCAATACGCCTTCACGTCCTACGAACTCACTCAGCCAAAGACGATTGCAGGTATTGAAAAATATTTGGGAAGCGGACTCATCCGCGGTGTCGGGCCGATAACGGCAAAGCGCATTGTGGAGACCTTTGGCACGGACACACTGGAAATTATGGAATACGCGCCTGAAAAACTCGCTTCCATTAAAGGTATAAGCGAAAAGAAGGCGCTTGAAATTGGCATGAGCTATCGCGAGCATAAGGAAGTGGAAAACACGATAATACTACTCCAGTCCTACAACATCTCCACAAATATGGCACTGAAAATCTACAATGTCTACCACGAAAAGACGGCTGACATAGTTAAAAACAACCCATACAAACTGATTGAAGATATCGACGGCATCGGCTTCACCACCGCGGATAGAATTGCAAAGAACATCGGCATCCCTTCCGACAGCGCTTTTCGTGTGCGCGCTGGGCTTATCCATGTGCTTAAAACAAGTTGTGAAAAGAATGGAAACACCTATTTACCAAAAAATATGCTCTTTAATGAAGCATCAAGAGCGCTTGACCTATCATATGAAGGGAACACCGACCTATTTAACAACACCTTCGACACGCTGTGCCTAGATAAGACCTGCGTCACCCTTTGGAACGACAATGTGGAGATTGTTATGCTTTCGCGATATTACTACTACGAAAACTCCATCGCGCAAAAACTCACTTGGCTTAAAAACGTCAGCAAAAGTGTGGATGTCGATGTTGATGCGGACATACAGAACTTTCAAGAGCGAAATAAGATTGAACTCCACGAAGAGCAGATTAAGGCGATTAAAGGCGCGGTTAATAACGGCGTGTATGTGATAACAGGTGGGCCAGGAACAGGAAAGACCACGATCATCAAGTGTATTTTGGAGATTTTTGAGAATATGAAACTCCGCGTTGCGCTCGTTGCTCCGACAGGGCGTGCTTCCAAGCGCATGAGTGACAGCACAGGGCGTGAAGCAAAGACCATTCATAGACTTCTTGAAGTCAATGTGATAAAGACCGATGAAAGTTATTTTATGCACAACGAAAGCAACCCACTTAAAGTGGATGCGGTGATTTGCGACGAGGTGTCCATGGTGGACTGCGCCCTTATGTGCAACCTTTTGAAAGCCCTTCCGCGTGACTGCAAACTCATCCTTGTTGGCGATAAAGACCAACTTCCAAGCGTTGGCGCTGGCAACGTGCTTGCCGACATATTGGGAAGCGGAACAATTCCATACTGCATGCTGACAAAAATCTTCAGGCAGGGCGAAAAAAGTTTGATTATCACAAACGCCCACCTTATAAACGATGGCAAGATGCCACTTATCGACAACACCAGCACCGATTTTTTCTTTGAAAGCAAGGGCGACCCAGAGAGCATCAAAAACACGATTGTCAACCTTGTCACCACACGCCTACCAAAATTTCTCAAAACCGATCCACGCGAAATTCAAGTGCTTGCGCCGATGAAGGTTGGAGTGTGCGGAATTGAAAGTTTGAATAGAATCTTGCAAGAGGTCATCAATCCGCCTAGCCCAAACAAACCGCAAGTTGAGGTTGGACAGACGATTTTTAGGCTCGGCGACAAGGTGATGCAGATAACAAATAACTATGACCTTGAGTGGAAAAAGTTTGGAAAATACGCCGACGAACTCGGTCAAGGTGTGTTTAACGGAGATATTGGCTATATCACCCTTATCGACCAAAATAGTGGCGAGGTTAATGTGGAGTTTGAAGATGGCAGAAACTGCCTATATTCTCGCCCAGACCTACTCGACCTATCCCTGTCCTACGCGATAACCATTCACAAAAGTCAGGGCTCGGAGTTTGACACGGTCATTATTCCAGCGATTGCAGGGCCAAGCATAATCTTAACACGAAACTTAATCTACACCGCAGTCACTCGCGCAAAGAAGATGGTGATAATAGTCGGCGAAAAGCAATATTTAAAGCGCATGGTGGCAAATAAATACACAGCAACTCGCTTCACGCTCCTAAAAAAACTACTTATCACCGCCGAAGAAAAAATGGCAAAGTTATTCGATGAAAACTAAAGAGAAAACAAAAAATTTAACAAAAGTGATGGACAATTTCTTAAGGTTGATTTTTCCGCCTGATATCAAATGTATCTTCTGCGGATGCGACATCAACCACTTTTATGACCGCCCGTTTTGCGATAAGTGCGCTAAAACCTTGAGTTTTAACATAGGCAACCGCTGTCGAATTTGCGACGAGCCGATTGAAAACGAAGCGATAATTTGCGACAACTGCCAAAAACGCAAGCATTATTTCAAACACGCCTATTGTCCGTTTGTATATAAGGATAAAGTGAGAGAAAGTTTGCTTTCCTATAAAATGGACAACAAACGCTATCTCTCGCTCGCCTATGCGATTATGATAACAAAATATATCGGCGAGGACATCAAAAATTTTGACGCGATAACCTTTGTGCCGATGACAAGAAAGAGAGAAAAAGAACGCTCTTTCAACCAGTCGAAACTGCTCGCCGAAGAAATCGGCAAAATTGTCAAACTTCCAGTTGTTGAATGTTTGAAAAAGAATTTTGACACAAAAGAGCAAAAGGTATTAAACTACAAAGAGCGATTGACTAACCTTGACAATAAATTTTCGGTCATCAACAGCGAAAAGATAAAGGGCAAGAAAATATTGCTTGTCGACGATATAATAACCACCTGCGCCACGGTCGACGCCTGCGCAAAACTTCTTTCAAAACACGCCAGCGAAATCTTCGTCTGCGCAGTGGCACGAAATAAACTCCATAAAAATATAGTTGATAGGATTTAAAGAGCAAAAAAGTAAAGTGACAAAAAGTAATGATTTTAATAAAATTGGTAATTAAAAACACATTTTAAAATTTAAAATAATTTCTAAAAATATTTAAAAAATCATAAAAATAGTGAAAAAAATGCTATTTTTCGCTATTTTTTAATAAAAAATTGATTTTTTGAGTATTTTTTCGCATTTTTTGTTATTTTTTCTTTTTTTATCAATCTTCCGTTTTCTAATATTTTATCTAATTATCTATTTTCCCCCTTTTGTTTTTATAAACTTTTTAATTTTGTAATTTGCAAACTTTTCGCACTTTACAACTATCTATTTTTCCTCTTCGAGTAAAACCTTTTCTTCCACTTTTTCATCCTTTTTCTCTAGTTCCTTTATTTGCACTTTAAGGATGTCGGCGCGTTTGATGTTGTATTTTGAAAAGATGATGATTGCCAGCGCTATCGCAATGCTACTTCCAAAGAAAACAATCTTCCCTAAGCCTGCTTGAACGGATAACGCCTGCAGTGGCATGGTGGAATCAAACTTGATTAAATCTAATAGCACGCCGATAATGAGAAGCGTTATCGAGTTTGTGAAATTGTAGGTAAAGGTGTAGTAGCCAGTGAAGCGCCCTGCGTTATTCTTCTTCGTCTTATACTGCTCCATTGTCACCACATCGGCATACATCGAGTGTGGCAGAGAGTAGAGCGCGCCCGAGCCGAGTCCGCAGATAAAGATACACGGAAGCACAAACCAAAAGATGAAATCGCTTGTGCAGTAGGTGCGGAAAAGGAAGGTGACGCTGGTCAGCGCAATGCCGACGAGTAGCAAACAAAGCGCGAAGATGAGAGTTTGTTTTTTGTCATATTTTTTCACTAAATTCACCCAAATAAGTTGCGAAAGAATCGCTCCGCCAAATAGACATATCATAATAACTGAAATTTGCGTGGAAGAAAAGTGGTAGCAGAATGTGAAAAGGTGCATACCGACCGAAGTTATGAAAATCGACGCAATAAGCGAAACGGAATAGCCCAGCATGACCGTTCTAAATTCTTTCTTTTTAAGCGTTTCCACATATCCGCCTATTATCTTTTTGAAACTATGCTTTTCTTTCGTTTTTCCCTCTTCTTCCACTGCACTTTTATCATAATTTGGCATGGAAATCACTCGCTTTCGCGTTCCGAACACCGAGATAAGTCCGCAGATGATGACAAGCGCGGAATTGACAAGCGCGATATAGATATATCCTTCCTTATTAAACTGCGTTTGAACGCCGATGCTTGCCGATGGCATGAAGATATACATCAAAATGCTTGGCATAATCATACCCAAAATGTAGAAAACCGACTTAAAACTCTGCATCTTTGTTTGGTCGTTGTAGTCCGGTGCGATGTCGATACAAAGTGCGGAATATGGCGTGGCGAAAAAAGTGTTGAAGGTCTCTTGCAAAAGCAAAAAGCCCATAAGCCAAATAATGGCAAGGTTTGAGCCCTTTTCAATCGGGCATGTCCAAAGAAGAATGTTGCACACCGCAAGCACAAAAGAGGCAATCAGCATATGGAGAAGGCGCCTGCCAAAAAACTTGTTTTTTGTTCTATCCGACAGATAGCCGATGATTGGGTCAGACACGCCGTCCCAAAGCGAAGTGAGCGCTATAGTCGCACCGACCAGCACACCAGAAAGCCCCATAACGCTTGTGGCAAAGAACATGATAAAGGAGTTGACAGTTTGTCCCATACTGCCATAGCCTAGATTTCCAATCCCATAACAAAGTTTTGTCCAAAACGATAGTTTCTTCTTTTCCACAAAGTAGTATATGAAAGAAAACGCCTTTTTTAGAATTTTAATTTTTAAAACTAAAATTGAAGTAAAAATCGCAAAAAATAACAAAATTTGACATTTTTTCTATTTTTAAAACATTTTTTTCGTAATTTTTGTTAATTTATTGATTTTTTTCTTATAATTTAAACAAATTTAAAAATTATTTTTTAAGATATTTCTTAAAATTTATCTTCTAAAATCCAACACTTATAATAATGGTTTAAAACAAAAAGAAGAGGATTAATAATTCTCCTCTTCTGCTCTTTTTTGTTCTTTCTTTTTCTTCTTTGCTTCAAGTTTTTTCTTTTTCTCTTCTGCCTTGTCTACAACTTTGGCTCGCACCAAAGTTTCTGCAATTTCAAACCTATTTTTCATCACAGGCACAAGTTCCTTGCAATATCTTTCAATAACCGCCTCAATATGCTCGCGCTCTTTTTCATAATCAGGGTCATCTTCCATTTCCAGTGAGAAAATGCGCTTTTCTCCCTTCCTACCACTTCTCAAATCGCGAATACTTAGATTTTCAAAAGTTGCCACCACCTCATATCCTGTTCCGCTGACAATCTTATACCTATTACCACCTATCCCTATCCTAATATAAGGCGTCGTGTGTTTGACAACGTCCACTAAGTTGATTGTGAAAACATTGTTGAAGATGTTGTTGATTGTGTCGGCTATCTGCACAGGGAAGTCGCTAGGCTGGTCATCCTTTTCGCATTCGCCCAAAAAGGACTTTTTCTCGTGCAGTTGATAGGTGTCCGTAAGACTATTTATCCTAACAAGCGAGAAATAAACGCGCTCTGGTGTTATCTTCTTTCTCAGTTCCAACCCAACACCTGTGAGAAGATTTTTGTCGGTGTCGTAAACAATCTCTTCTTCTTTAATAACGCCGTCATCCACAATGCTGTAAAACCCAAGGTTATTTCTAAGTTTTCTTGTGGTCATTCGTTCGTTATCGATAATGATGTAATAGTTTTTTCTAATTGTATGGAATTTTGTCGGCTTACCCTTATTTGGTAAAAGCATACCTTCCTCCTTTTAATATTTCAATCGCGATTTAGTTAGATATATTGTAAACAAAAAAAAGAAAAAAAGCAAATGAATAATAAAAATAAAAACTGGCAATATTCCTTTCGAGGAGAAAAAATATGGATTTTAATGAAAGTGTAACAAAAATAAATCTTGCAAGAGGCTTCGCTGCCGAGTGTCAGGCAGGAGCGCGCTATCAATTTATGAGCAAAATGGCGCTTAAGGACAATCAAAAATTTTTATCCGACACCATGAAAACGCTCGCCAAAAACGAGATGGCACACGCCAAACTCTTCTATGACTACATCATAGAAAAAGGGAGTTCCAAAAATATCGCGATAGAAGCAGGCTATCCTTTCGAGTCGCCAGAACTTAAAACATCTCTTTTGGGCGAGTCGATGATTGAACTATCGGAAGCAAAAAACATCTATCCGTCCTTTGCAAAAATCGCACAGGATGAGGGTTTCACGGATATTGCCAAGTCCTTTGAAATGGTGGCACGCGTGGAAGAAACGCATCACAAAATACTGAAATACTTAGGCAACCTATACAAAAGTCACACCATGTATAAGAGAAACAAGCCGACCAAATGGAAATGCTCAAACTGTGGATTTGTGGAAATCGCAAAGGAAAGTTACAAAACTTGTCCGCTCTGCCACTTAGAGCAAGGATATGTCATCATCAACCTTGAGGACACAGACGAAGCAAAATGCTAATTTTTAGCATTTTTACATATTTTTATCGTTTTTTGCTGTTTTTTGATTTTTATTTATTTTTAATTATATTTTCATTTTGATATTTTTTCAACGCTTTCAATTATTTTTAAAACAAAAGCAAAATAAAAATTTACAAATAATCTCGACCTTTTCGTATTTTAACTATTTATCCTTTTCCTTTATCTTGCGAATCTGGCTTACCTTGGGTTCGTTCAATGCTTTGAGTGCTTAGGCTGTATCTGGTTTTGAATTCCTTTTTGTAACTATTGAAAGCCTTATCTATCTCAGCACTTGCATCTTTTGCTGATTTGACATCTGTCTTTGCAACCTTCCATGACTTTTTGTCGCAATATGGATATGGCAAAAATGTGTATCGATTGCCTTTTTTCACTAGCATATGTTGCCCGTCGGTGGCAATTAATGTGTATATATTATGCTCTGGATACAACTTTGCAAATTTAAATCTTTTGCTTCTATACATGCCATTAAGATAACTTTTTAATTCTGTCGACTCCAACAACTCGGCGTCCTTCATGATAGGCTTAGCATTCTTCTTGAACTCTTCCGCGCTATAAAATTCGTTTTCAATTTCTTCCTTTGTTAATTCTAACTTATTTATCCCCGCCAAATTTTCAAAACTCTCAAGGTCAACAAAATGCCCTTCAGCACCAACTGACAACGCTAAAAGATAGAAAACTATTGTTCCACTTTTTCTCATTGAATAAACCACTTCGTCGCAATATTCCGTCGGTCTTACCATATGCCCTTCTTTGGAAAGATAAGGTATTTGTTTCCTTAGGTATAGATTTCTTAATGACATATATTCCTCCAATTACTTTTTTATTTTAACATCAAAATCATTCTATGTCAATACCGAATTTGATATTTGCTAAAACAATTTGAAAATTAAATAAAAAAACTCTATCGCATATTCGGATAGAGATTTTTAAAATTTAAAGACAAATTTTCTTAGTTTGATTGTCTATTGTATTTCTTGTTGAACTTTTCAACGTTACCGCTGGCATCAACCACTTTCTTCTTACCTGTGAAGAATGGATGGCACTTGTTGCAGATGTCGATTTTAAGAGTGTCGCCCTTAACGCAAGAACCAGTCTTGAAAGTGTTTCCGCATGCACAAGTCACGGTAACTTCGTGATAGTCTGGATGTATTTTCTCTTTCATATTCTTCTCCTTTTAGTCACCAAGGTATGGAAGAAGTGCCATGTTTCTTGCTCTCTTAATGGCGTTTGCAAGTTCTCTTTGATGATAAGAGCAAACACCTGTTTGACGTCTTGGCAAAATCTTCCCCTTTTCTGTGACATATTTTCTTATTTTTGCAACATCTTTATAGTCGATTGTCTTTTCGCCAGCCACGCAGAAAGCACAAACTTTCTTCTTTGATGGCTTACGATATTTTTTTGTGACAACCTTCTCTTCGGTTTTAACTTCGCTCATTTTTTACTCCTTTTAATAAATTTTAAAATGGTAAACTGTCGTCTTCAATCTCTTCAAGTTCGGCAGTTTGTTTTTGTGTTTCGCGTTTTGGTTCGCTTGGCATCATTGCGTCGCCATCGCCGTCGCCCATTCTTGAGCCCGATGTGATAAATTCCACTTCGTCGGCAACGATGTCGGTTGTGTAGCGTCTTGCACCTTCTGGAGTTTCATAACTTGAAGTTTGAATTCTTCCAACAACCGCACACTTTGAACCTTTCTTTAAAAACTTAGCGCAATTCTCCGCTTGATTTCTCCAAACAACGATATTTAAGAAATCAGTTCCTCTTTCTCCATCAGCGCTTGCATATCGTCTTGAGACTGCAAGTGAAAATCGGCAAACTGAAACGCCACCATTTGTGGTTGAGAGTTCTGGGTCTCTTGTTAAGTTTCCAATTAGTATAACCTTATTCATATTTTTCTCCTATTTTCTAACAAACATTTGACGAACAACACCTTCGGTGATTGTCATAAGTTTATTCATCGCCTCAACTTCGCTTGGCTCCATGTTCATGTTGAAGATAACATAGTAGCCTTCATTTGTGAAGTCGATTGGATAAGCAAACTTTTTCATGCCAATTTTATCAACACCATCAACAGTTCCTTTGTGGGCTTCAACATAGGCTTTGAACTTGCTAATGAGTTCTTCGCGCTTTTCTTCGCTCACCTTTGATGAGATGATAAACATAAGTTCATACTTATTCATCTTTCTACCTCCTTTTGGACTAAATGGTTTTGGTCAATGCCAAAAACAAGGACAGCACTATACTGCTCCCTATAATTTATCACAATCTTACAAATTTGTCAAGCGATAATCTTTATATTTTTTATATATTTTAATATAGTGGCGTTAAAAATTTGATGAAGAGATATAATTTGAACACGAAAAAGATAGTGAAGTCAAATATTTTCACTATCTTTCATAATCAAAAACTATATTCCACTTTTATTGTTCTCTTCCGTGGCAGTTTTTGTATTTCTTTCCGCTTCCGCATGGGCAAGGGTCATTTCTGCCCACCTTCTTTTCGGTGTTGACAACCGTCTTTTGAATTTTACGCTCTTGCGTTTGATTGTCTTTTTGCGGGTCATAGGTCTTTGCCTCGGTGTTTTTCATATTGACGCTCGGGCTTGGCTCTCTACGCCTTACCTCAACGTTGGTGTTAAGAAGAAGTAGGCAGGTGGTTTCTCGAATTCTATCCACCATTTTGTCGAACATCTCAAATCCGTCTTTCTTATACGCAAGCACAGGGTCTTGATTACCAAATCCACGCGCAAAAATCTCGTTTTTCTTAATCTGCATATCGTCGATATGGTTTGTCCAGTTGGTGTCGACAACTTTTAAAAGGAAGAACTTTTCAATCTCGTCGAAATTCGCACCGATTTTTTTGACCTCTTCAATCTTCTTAAGGTAGCGGTCTTTGACCATTTCCAAAAGTTTCTCGTTGAAATCGTCGATGTCAAAACCTTCGCAAAGTTCTTCGGTTATCGCATTTTTGCCCTTCTCTAAAAGTCCGTTCTCCACTTCCTTATTTATTTTCTCATAGTCCCAGTCAAAATATGGCTTTTCCGCGTCCACACAGCGATTGACAATGGTGGAAACAAGGTGTGGAAACATATTCATAATCTCTTCATGCACGCTCTGTCCGTCTAGCACACGATTTCTTTGGTTGTAGATAATTTCTCTTTGCGCGTTCAACACATCGTCGAATTGAAGCACGGTTTTACGGATGGCAAAGTTTTGCATTTCAATCTTTTTCTGAGCATTTTCAATCTGTTTCGACATTATTTTAAGTTGAATAGGTGTGTCCTCTTCTAAGCGGAAGAAAGAAGCAAGTTTTTTAAACTTGTCGCCAGCAAAACGCCTAATTAAGTCGTCCTCAAAAGAGATAAAGAACACGCTTGAGCCAGGGTCACCTTGACGCGAAGCACGACCGCGTAACTGGTTGTCGATACGCCTTGACTCGTGACGCTCAGTGCCGATAATGTGAAGTCCGCCCAAAGATTTAACCTCTTCCTTCTCGGCGTCCGTCACCTTCTTATACTCTTCAAATAACTCTTGATAGCGCGCTCTCGCCCTTTCAAGTTCCTTGTCGTCAACAGTGTTAAAAGCGGTGGCGTAGGAGATTTGCTCGTCGGAGAAATTCTCGTCTTTCATCTTCTTTTTCGCCATAAATTCAGGGTTACCGCCAAGCAGTATGTCCGTTCCACGTCCTGCCATGTTGGTGGCAATGGTAACCGCGCCCTTTCTGCCCGCCTGAGCGACAATTTGGCTTTCCATTTCGTGATTTTTAGCGTTCAAAACGGTGTGTTTAATCTTCGCTTCTTTAAGCGCCTTTGAGATGAGTTCACTCTTTTCAATCGTGATTGTGCCGATAAGGATAGGTTGTCCGACCTCGTGACGACGCTTAATCTCTTCCACAATCGCCTTAATCTTTCCGCGCTCAGTGGAGAAGATGATGTCTGGCTCGTCCTTACGAATATTTGGAAGGTTTGGTGGAATTGTCACAACGTCAAGTTTGTATATCGCCCTAAATTCGCCCTCTTCCGTCTTTGCCGTTCCCGTCATGCCAGAGAGTTTGTTATAGAGCCTAAAGTAGTTTTGGAAAGTGATGGTGGCAAGGGTTTTGTTTTCATCCTTAATCTCCACACCTTCCTTTGCCTCGATTGCCTGATGTAAGCCGTCGTTATAGCGTCTGCCTGGCATTAAACGCCCTGTAAACTCATCGACAATGACAACTTCGCCGTCTTTGACAATGTAGTTTTCGTCCTTAAACATGATGAAATTCGCCTTTAAGGCATTGTTGATGTGGTGGTTTAAGTCAAGGTTGTCGACATCGGAAAGGTTGTCAAGTTTGAAATATCTCTCCGCCTTCTCCACACCGCTCTCAGTGAGATTTATCGCCTTTGTCTTTTCGTCCTTCTCATAGTCTTCTGGCTTTAAAGTTTTGGCGAACTTTTGAGCGGAAATATACTGCTCGCTCGACTTCATTCCGCGCCCAGAGATAATGAGCGGAGTTCGCGCCTCGTCAATCAAAATTGAGTCCACTTCGTCGACAATGGCAAAACTGTGTCCGCGTTGCACACGCTGAGCCTTGTTGATTGCCATATTGTCACGAAGATAGTCAAATCCAAGTTCGTTGTTTGTGCAGTAGGTTATGTCGCACGCATACGCCTTCCGCTTGTCCGCTTCCTGCATGCCGGAAACCGCAATGCCGACCGTGAGTCCTAAAAAGCGGTAGACTTTGCCCATCCACTCGGCGTCACGCTTGGCAAGGTATTCATTGACTGTGACAACATGCACGCCTTCGCCGGTCAGAGCGTTGAGATATGCAGGCAAGGTCGCCACAAGCGTTTTACCTTCACCAGTTGCCATCTCGGCAATACGCCCTTGGTGGAGCGCAATTCCGCCCAAAATCTGCACATAGAAATGGCGCATCTTCAAAACTCTATCTGACGCCTCACGCATAACCGCATACGCCTCAGGAAGAAGGCTTATTAAACTCTCGCCGTTTTTATAACGTTCCTTAAAGTCGATGGTGCAGTTTTTAAGTTCTTCGTCGGAATAGGCACGATATTTATCTTCAAGCGCCACAACCTTGTCTGCAATCTTTTTTAATTTTTTTATTTGTGATTTATTTTCACTACCAAAAAGTCCCATATTTTCTCCCAAAATTCCACTCATTTGTAAATGTTTAGTCTTTGCTATTGTCAAACTTACAAAAAAACATGCAAAACGAGTGTCTTTTAAAAAATCATATCCATTTTAGCAAAAAAAAGAAAAAAACACAACAGTTTTGTTTTAATTTTTCTTGAATTAATAATTAAACAACAAAAAAATATATAAATCCATATTTTTTAGCCAAAATTTGACAATTAATTTAGTATTGTGTTATACTAAACGAAATAGGTGGAGGTTATATGGCAGAGAAAAAGAAATGGTCCGATTTTATAACACTGGGATATAATATATTTGATTACTTATCAAAAGGTGAAAAGACCGACTTGAACGATAAAGAAAAAGAGGAAGTCGAGACTGCTATTAAGTATGCAGAGCACTATTCTAGCGAATATAATGCTTATGTAAATCAAGCTATTGATTCTATGGCGCCAATCGACAAGATAAAATTTGACATAAAAAACCTTCAAGCAAATCAAAAAGCTCAATTTATAGCTAGATTCTTTACAGGCGAAATCCTTAAAGAAAACTTTAACGACAAATTAAAAGATGTTGAAAATGTAGAAACAGACAAAAGAGAAGAGCAAGAAGCTAACAAACAAAACATATCTAAGCCAGACAAAATAAATGCAGAGCAACAATCTAGCGAAAAGGTCAAAGAAGAAGAGAAAAAAGACGCTTTGAAAGGCAGAATGACAAGGAACAAGGGTGAAACAAGCACGTATAGTAATGGTCGTGGCACCGCAAATTTCACAAGCCAAAATATCAGTTTGCCAAATTTTCCAGGCGAAACAAAATTTCAAAAAGTAGCAGTGTCGAATTATACAACGGACGACCCTAAAAACTCAACTCTTATTAAAATAACAACAAATGGTAATAATATCGCTACTTTTTACACAGAGGAAGGCAAAATCTTCTTAGAAATTCACGAAATAAATCTCGCTTTGACCTTATTATTAAAAGAAAATGTCGACATTAAGAAGATACCCATCGAAACCCTTTGCCTTGACAAAAAGATGGATATCCAGGTTAAAGGCTTAGGCAAAAGTTCGCGTAAAAATGCTCAAGATAAAAATTTAGGGTTTCTTTTTTCCGCATATGGTTTTCAAATGAAAACTGATGACAATAATGTTATATTTAAAAATGATACTCCTTTCAATATTGAAATTGACGAAAAGTTTTTGGATATAGCACTCGCAAATGAATTAAGCGCAGAAAAATCGGATAAAGGCTGTATCTTAGGCAAAGATATGAAACTTGACTCGTCAACCATGCAAAGTTTGCTTCGAATGGTTTCAATTAATAACACCGCCATCTCTAGTATATCTGGCAAAACAAGTTTAGCAAATGGCAGAATTAAACTCACAACCGAAAATTATCAGTTCGAGCAAACCGAAGTAGTGAATGGGCGAACAATAAAAAGGCGAGCGCGACGCCCTATGGAATTTATGGAAATAGATGGCAAGCCGTATGTCTATCTATCAATTATTGAAAATAGAACAAATAATGAACATGCTGGCAGATTTTATGAACTAAACGGCATCAATATAACAGATGATAAACACATCTTTTTCACAATTAAAGATAGAAGTTTAGTAACACTTCCAAATGAACCTGCAAATTCAAGAGTTGTAGAAATTCCATATGCAGCAAAAGATTTTGTGGAAAAATTGGCTACTAATGAGAAAATAGTATTTAGCAAAAACTCACTTGAAGCAAATGCCACCCTTTCAAACAAAACGTATGGAAGAAGAGCATATAATGACGCATGGGCTCAAGCATGGGATAATAAAGATTTTTCGTCAGAGGTTTACAACTACGACAGCGCTGGCTTTGTAAGGCGCGATGATGCCGAAAGTGTGCTTAGAAAGGATAATGCAAAAGAGACTGCGCCTAATATAGAACCAAAGTCACAACCTGAAAACACTGAAGAACAAGCAGAAATGAGCGTACCATACGAAAACACTGCACCTCAATTCGAAGATTACGATATTGTTTCCGAAAGCGAAGCCACATCTGACATCTCTCTTAATGAAAATAATAATTCAACCGCTGGCGACAGCGAACAACCGCTGGTTGACACCGACGGAACTGGAGATGAGGGAAATCCAACACCCGAACCTGCGCCGCAGTCTGAACATCAACCCGCGCCTGAACCTCAACCAGAGCCTGAACCTGTGCCTAAACAACCTCAAGAACCACAAACTGAACAAGAATCGGCTCATGATCAAAATACCCCTGCTGATGGCGGAGGAAATCCTACCGCTCCGCAGGAGGAGGAAGAGATTGAAACTCCAAAGAAGAAAAGTGCGCTCGATATTCCGTTTATCGAAAATAAAGAGATAGGCAAATTAGATAAAGACGCACAAGCAAAATCAAACGAAATTGCCGCAAAGGTAGGCACCGGGATTTTAGGCGTTGGTGTTGTGCTTATGGCATTCAGCGTGATCATACCTTTCCTTGCACCATTTGTCATTGCCGCCTTTGCCACAAGCACCATCGTTTTCACAAAGCCATGGGAATGGGTGCAAGTTTCTAAATCTAACGCCATTGACCGAGCAAACGCCAAACTTGCCAAGGAAAAACTGAAAGAACTAAAGCGTGAAAGGATAGAAGAAAACGAAAGACTAATCATCGACAAAAATCAACAGCGCATCGCCGCTTTGCAAAATGAGAATGCCGGGATAGACGCTAGAATCAATATGCTTGAAACACGCAAAAGTGAATTACAAAAACAAAACGGCATACTTTATATGTCAGCAGACAGCGGAGAGGATGTTCTTCCAGATATCAAACTTAAAAACCCAAAAACTCTTGATGAACTTGAAACGATGAGCAAAGCGGATAGGCGAGCCTATGAAACTCATTTCGCCGCCTTACTCTCTTTAGGCATAACTGACGAAACAAATATGACCGAAGAGCAAGAAAAGCAGTTAGAGTTCCTTGAAAGAAGCATGAAAAGAGACTATAGTCTTTCAAGTGACAGTCGGATAGCAGCGGCTCACAGAGAGGACCTTGTGACCATCATGGCTGCATTGCAGGAAAAAAATATCGCTCTTGATAGCGCACAAAAGCAGTTTGATGAAAAAAGTTTAGACTATGAAAATGAGTTAAAAATTGCAACCGAGTTAGCAAACGATCCTAATGTTGTAAATTATATAAAATATAAAGACGAACGTGAAAAGGTAACAAATGAACTTAAAACCATTAAATTAGACTCGTCACTAGCACCTGAGGTATATAAAACATTATTAGATAGAAAAACGAAATTAGACGAACAAGCAGCAGATTATAAAAAGAAAATTGATAACCTATTTGCAGACGAAAAGACAGGGAAACAAATAACCGATTATCTCACATCAACTGACAAATTGGTTGATTTAGACAAAGAAAAAAACACAAGTGAAGAAGCATTAAAAACCCTTAAAGCAGAGATAAATGACCTTGCTCTTAAAGGAGAGATTGCAAAAACAATATTTATCAACGACAAAATGGCTGAGGCACACAAAAATGATAAGCCGATCTTAATCGAAGAGCAACGCAAGGCAGCAATTCGAACTAACTCTGGCATTATACAATCAATTGACAATCAGATATCTGAACTAAAGAAAATTCAAACTCAAAATAACAAACTTTCTGATAAAATTTTTGAAAAATCTAAAAAAGACTATGAAGAACAGACTACTCGACGTAAAGAAAAAGGCGATGAAGCATACACCGCGTCTAGAGTGCTAACAGAAAATGTGGACGAATATCTTAGAACTTCCACCACAAGCGCCGCAGTTCAAGCCGAGCAGGATTATATCAAAGCCCAACAGGAAGAGGCGAAGGAATTTGCCGACAAAGTCCTTAAAGAATATGATAGAATTGCAGAACAAGGACTTCAAGGTAAAGAACTTAAGGAAGCGCTTGATTATGCATTCTTAAATATCAACAACGTAAAGAGAATGTCAGCACCTGAACTTGGCACTGGATTTAACAAACTTACAGAAGAAGCCAAAGAAAGATTTGGTTATACACCGCCTGAAAAAGACGCTGAGCGTGGCATCGCAACTCCCCCCCCGCAAAGGGTGGTATAGAAGCCAAGATTTAGGCGAAGATAAAAAAATATTCAACGATGAGAGAGCGGTTATGTTTGAAAAGTAAGTTGATGAGGATCTCAATGAAATGGACAGAACAGAAAACAAACAAGAAGCCGCCAGCGCAATTATTAATGAGATTGAAGAACGTGAAATAGCAACTGGAAACGCCTCGGAAGAGTCTGAATATCACGACTATTTTGAAGAACTGAAAGATGATGTAAGAAACAAACGCGGACGTGATAATAATCTTGAAAGAATTAGATAGTCAAACTAATATAAAAGCAGAGAACATTCTCTGTTTTTATCATTATAATTTTGAAATTCTGATTTGTTTTTATTAATGTTATCCTTTTATACGATGTTTTTATTAATATTTCTTGATATTTGTTTGGAAAGTTGATATAATTATGAGCGAAATTACGGAGAAAATATATGAAAATGGGTGTTGTGGGACTTCCTAATGTGGGTAAAAGTTCCCTATTTAATGCGATCACAAGTGCTGGTGCAGAGAGCGCCAACTATCCTTTCTGCACGATAGAACCGAACGTCGGCGTGGTGGATGTGCCAGATGAAAGGCTGGAAGCGCTCGGCAAGATGTATAACACGCAGAAAATCACGCCAGCAAGCATAGAATTTGTCGATATTGCGGGGCTGGTTGCTGGCGCAAGTCATGGCGAAGGCTTGGGCAACAAGTTTTTAAGCCATATCCGCGAAGTTGACGCGATTGTGCATGTTGTTAGGTGTTTTGAGAACGACAAGATTATCCATGTCAGTGGCAGTATTGACCCAAAGCGCGACATTGAAACGATTGAAACAGAACTCGCCCTATCAGACCTAGAACAAGTCGACAAATTTTTGGAGAAAAACTCTAAACTCGTCAAGACCACCGGCGATAAAAGTTTGCTTGTCACTGTCAATATGCTTGCGCGCATTAAGGAGTGCTTGGAAAAAGGCGGACAGGCAAGAAATTTGACCTACAGCGAAGACGAAGAGAAGATTCTCAAAAATTTCGCCCTTCTCACCAACAAACCAGTCATCTATGTGGCAAACATCGGAGAGGATGATTTACAACGCGAAACAAACAAGTATGTTGAAGTAGTCAAAGAAATTGCTGAAAAGGAAGGCGAAAAAGTGATTGTGCTTTGCACCAAAATTGAAGAAGAACTTGCAGGACTTGATAAGGAAGAACGCGACATGTTCAAGGAAGAACTCGGCATAAAGTCGAGCGGACTTGAAAAACTTGTGAAAGCAAGTTACGACCTTTTAGGACTTATGAGTTATCTCACCGCTGGCGAAAAAGAGGTGCGCGCGTGGACAATTAGAAAAGGCACAAAGGCACCAGAAGCCGCAGGAAAAATCCACAGCGATTTTGAAAAAGGCTTCATTAAGGCAGAGATCGTCTCCTATGATGACCTTGTGGAAGCCGGCTCCTTTTTGAAAGCAAAGGAAAAGGGCAAGGTTCGCATGGAAGGCAAAGAATATGTTATGCAAGACGGCGATGTGGTGCTTTTCCGATTCAATAACTAACAAAAATCTTTGATTTTTGAGTGAAGAGTGAAGAAAAATTTTCGATTTTTAAGTGAAGGAACGCCCATTGGCATTCAAGTGAAGAGTAGTGGATTTATATATTAATAAGGGAATAATATGGAGAAAATTGACATGCTGTCACCGCTTGCGCTTGCCTTTATCGGCGATGCGGTGCACACAAAATTTGTGCGAGAATATGTGCTTTTAAATAGCGAAAATTCTAAAATAAGTAACTATCACAATTTAGCGAAAAAGTTTTGCAACGCGTCTTGCCAAAAGGAAGTGCTAGAGAAAATCACACCGCTTTTAACCGAAGAAGAAAAAGTTATTGTAAGGCGAGCAAGAAACGCAAAATCGAAGCACAAAGCCAAGAACTATGATGAAGAAGAATACAAAAAAGCCACCGCCTTTGAAGCGCTAATTGGCTACCTATATTTAAGTAAGCAAAACGAAAGATTGAATGAAATTTTGAATTTTTCAGTGGAAGAATAATAAGTGCAATCCCCTTAATTATCAAAAAATGTTTTAATTTTAAAAATATTTTTTCAACACAAATTTTCTGGCGAAAAAACATATAAAAATTAAAAAAAATAACTAAAATTAGCGAAAAATGCGAAAAAATCGAAAAATAAAGGAGAAAAAATGTTAATTGAAGGAAGAAATCAAGTTGTTGAAGCGATAAAAAATGGCAAAACGATAAACCAACTGTATGTCGATTTGAACTATGCGCATCGCAAGGATGAGGTCATCTCGCTTGCAAAACAATTTAAAATCAAAGTGGAGTTTATGCCGAAAAAGGCACTTGATGGCATATCAAAAACGGCACATCATCAAGGCTATATTGCCGAAACGGTCGACTTTGAATACTGCGAAGTGAGTGATATTCTCGCGAAGGCAAAAGCTAAAAATGAAGATGCCTTTGTGGTGCTACTAGATGGCATAGAGGACCCACACAACCTTGGCGCAATCATCCGCTCGTGCGAGTGTGCTGGCGTGCATGGAATAATTCTTCCTAAAATGCGCTCATGCCAAGTGAACGAAACAGTGGTGCGAACAAGTGCTGGCGCAATTTCTAATATGCTTATCGCGCGAGTCACCAACCTGAAAGACGCCATGGAAGAGTTAAAGGAAAACGGACTTTGGATATACGGCGCGGAAGTCGGCGGAGACGACATCTATTCCACAAATCTCACAGGACCTATCGGCATCGTCATCGGTTCAGAAGGCAAAGGCACAAGAGAAAGCGTGAAATCTCACTGCGACAAAATCATCTCGCTTCCGCTCTTCGGTTCGGTCAATTCACTTAATGCAAGTGTCAGTGCTGGAATTGTTGTCTATGAGGTTGTTAGACAAAGATTAAAAAGAAAATAAAATGGAAAAATTAATAAAAAATAGCAAAAAATCATTAAAAAATCAAAAAAATAGGAATTTTTTAATAAAATTTCTATTTTTCTTAACAAATACATTTTTCCTAACGATTTTAAATGCATATTTTGTGGAAACGATATTGTAAATTTTTGCGAAAAACCATATTGTGAAAACTGCGAAAAAATCTTACCTTTTATCTCCAAAAATAGATGTCTAATCTGCTCAAACGAGATAAACAATGATGCGATAATTTGTGATTTTTGTCAAAAACATCCGCCACGCTTTAAAAAACTTTTTTCACCTTTCCGCTATGACAGGGATTATCAAAAAAAGTATATTAAACTATAAATATAATAATTCAAAATACCTAGCCAAAGGTTACGCCATTATTTTGTCTAAACTTCTACGCAACCTCGACATCGACCTTATCACATTTGTGCCGATGAGCAAAAACGAAAAGCGATGTTTCAATCACTCAAAACAACTTGCCGAGGAACTTTCAAAAATATTAAAAACTCCATGCATAGAACTACTTAAAAAGGTAAAGGACACAAAAGCACAAAAATCGCTTGCCTTTAAAGAAAGAAGAGAAAATGTGAAAAATGCTTTCGCCTTAATTAAAAGCGTTAAAAATAAAAAGGTTCTTATAGTTGATGACATCGCCTCCACCTGCTCCACGCTTGACGCCTGCGCAGAGAAATTGAAAAGTTGCGTTGTGTATGCCGTGGTTATCGCAAGAAACATGATTAAATCTTAATATTTTTCAAATTAATACGGATGTGTTTTTCAAGTTAATATGGGTGCATTTTTCCAAAATCAATAAAATAGAAAATCATTATGCATAAAATTTTTATAAGCGAAAGATAAAATTTGGAAAAACGCTTGACAATTTTGGTTTTACATATTATAATATCATCTGTCGAAAGTGCATTCTATTATATTTGATTAAATTTTTGGTCTCGTGGTCAAGCGGTTAAGACACCGCCCTTTCACGGCGGTATCAGGGGTTCGAGTCCCCTCGAGATCACCAAAAAAACTGCACTCTTACTCGTTTTCGAAACAAGTTCGAAAAGCATCGTCTTTTCGCTTGTTTTTTTTGTTTTCACGACCAAACGCAACTCGCACTGTGTTGGCGAGTTGGTCGTGACTTATTTGGATATGTTTTATAGCACTAGTTATAGTTATGGGACTCGAACGGGCGAAGTCACGGAGCCAGTGGCTCGATGAAGTGACAAGCCCCGGCGTGATAGGTTTGCGAAATTATGCTTATTTCTTAAAATTTGTTAAAGCAAACCGGAGCGAGTCCCCTCGAGATCACCAGATTATTAGGACAGACACCAACTCCGCTTAACGCGGACACGGAAAATTAAAAATTTTCCTAACCGCTACTCCGTTGGTTTCTCCACCTAGTCCTCTTCCCAGTAGGTGATTTTTAATTTATGCTCGCCGGGCAAAGCCCTTCCCCAAACAAAATTGAAAATTTTTTTATAATCTAATCCACTTTAAGTAGCGACAAAATCGCCAACGAAGTGCGATTTTCGTTTGGTCGCTAAAGGAGCAAACAAACAAATGATAAGGCTTTTGACATAAGACAAAAGACGAAATGAAGTGCCGTTTGCGACGCAAAAGTGAAGAACGAAGAGTGAAGAGTTGTGGATTAAGCAAACGCATAGCGTTTGTTCACCCTTCACTTTTCAAAAAGTTGGTTTTTTCGTTTAAGATGATTTTGTAACTTTGCGGTTTGGCGTTTTTGTTCCATGTGATTTTGAAATTTGTTTCGCGTGAGTCTTCGCTAAAGGTTGGATATATGTAGAAATAGGTTTGCTCTTGCCCTTCAACCTTCTCTAAAAAATCGGTGTAGGATGTGCTATTCACTTCAAGCGTGGCATCTTCCACGCTATCAACATCGTTTGGCGCGGTCACCTTTATGCCAACGCGGTAACCTTCTTCAAGTCCACTCACTTCGTTGGCACTATAAAATTGGATATACTCGCCTTCTCCGCCGAAATACACGTGCCTATCGTGGCTGTCATAGACAAAACTTAAATCCCCGCCTGTGTTTGCCTCGTCACGCGTGATAATGGCAGAAGAATACTCCTTTGATGAACAACCAGCACAAAGAAGGGTGACAAAAACCAAAATGATAACTAAAAATCTTTTCATAATTTTAGTTTGTGTTTTATTGATAAAAATATTATAGAAAATTATTTAATAAAAAGTGAAAACTTTAATAACAAAAGAAAAAATTGAAAATTGAGAAAAAAATATAGAAAAATACGCAAAAAATGCAAAAAAAATTGAAAAATGCTGTTTTTTATATAAATTTTGGTTGAATGTGAAAATTTTTTATATTTTTTAAGGTTTATGTTTGCAAAATTATTTATATAAACTGACTAAATTTTTAATGTGAAAAATACCTTTCTTTTATATCTTATATGCGCAAAAATCAATTTACCTATATAAATACTACCTTAAATTTTATATACTCATAATTACCACCCGACAGCATATTCATGCCATCTAATTGTTCGTACCATCGATATCTTCTATGCATATACTCGCAACCTTAATTATTTACTCTATATAAATTTCGCAAAATTTTTGAGTAAACCACTTAATTTTTATTTTAAAGTTGAAAAATGTGTGAAAATATGGTAAAATATCAACATGATTGATGATGAGACGCTATTACAAAAAGCAAATATGGGCGATGAAAATGCCGAAAATACGCTTTTAGAGAGATACAAAAGCCTTGTGGTTAAAATCGCGCGAGGTTACTTTATCCTTGGCGGAGAGATGGAAGATATTGTGCAGGAAGGCATGATTGGTCTTTACAAAGCAATCAAAGGTTACAACAAGTCGAAAAACACCACCTTTAAGACCTTTGCCACCATGTGCATAAAACACCAAATTCAGTCCGCAATTAAAAAGGCAAACACGAAGAAAAACTCGCCACTTACAAATTCGGTTTCGCTTCAAAGTTTTTCAGAAAATTCGGATGATGACGACTTTCTCCCTGTCAACCTTATCTTCCAGGTGTCGCCTGATGAGAAGATAATCAACAAAGAGAGATACAAAAGACTTCTCGAAGAGATAAGAAAGATGTTGTCGGAAAAAGAGATGCAGGTTTTGAGGCTTTACCTAAAAGGATATACATACAAAGAGATTGGCGAAATTTTGAAGATGCCATATAAAAGCATCGACAACAGCCTGAGCAGAATTAAGGCGAAATTGAAGGAAAAAATTAAATCAAATTGATGTGCTAATTGCAATTTACTTGACTTTAGAAGAGCGAGAAGATAAAATGAAAAACATTGGAGAAAATATGAGTTTAAAAGATATTGACATTGATAAAATTGTGCCTGAAAACGAACTTGAAGAAGAGATTATCGCCGACATTAAGGCTGGCAAAACTAAGGAAGTCATCACTCGCTGTCCACCAGAGCCAAGCGGTTATTGGTATATTGGGCATGTTAAGGCATGGACCATCAACTTTGAAACGGCGCAAAAATTTGGCGGAAAAACCTACCTAAGAATGGATGACTCCAACCCTACCAAAGAGGACGGCGAATTTGCCGACAGTTACATGGCTGACCTTGAATGGCTCGGCTTTAAGCCAGAAAAATTGGTCTACGCCAGCGAATCATATTTTGATGACATCTACAAAATCGCCGAAAAGATGATTAAAAATGGCGACGCGTATGTTTGTGATTTGTCCGCAGAAGAAGTGTCGAAAACACGCGGAACACTGACCGAGCCTGGAACCAGTAGCCCATATCGTAACCGCACACCAGAAGAGAATTTGGAACTTTTTAGAGGTATGCGCGACGGAAAATATCCAGACGGCTCACGAACACTCCGCGCAAAAATCGACATGTCGCACCCTAACATCAACATGCGTGACCCTGTTATGTATAAAATTGCCAGACAACATCACTACCGCGTTGGCGACAAGTGGTGCATTTGGCCACAATACGATTTTGTTCATCCTATGGAGGATTGTTTGGAAGGCACAACCTACAGCCTGTGCGACAAAGGTTTTCAAGACCATCGAATTGTCTATGAATGGTTTGTTGAACATGGCTGGGGTAAAAAATACGCACCAAAGCAACGCGAATTTAGTCGTCTTGTGATTGAAAACATATTGTCGGGAAAACGATATCTAAAACAACTTGTAAATAACGGCGTGGTCAGTGGCTGGGATGACCCTAGATTTCCTACCCTTGTCGGCATACGAAGAAGAGGCTATACTGCAAAGGCTGTAAAAGACTTTGTAAAGTCTGTCGGCTGGGGAAGCACGATTGAAGTTACCGTGCCACTCTCCGCACTTGAACACTACGTGCGCGAAGACTTGAACAGGATTGCCACACGCGCCATGGTGGTTCTCGACCCGCTTAAAGTGGTTATCACAAACTACGATAAGGACTTTGAAGAGATTGAGATTGAAAACAATCCTAACGACGAAAACGCTGGCACGCACAAGGCACTTTTCAGCAATGAAATTTACATTGAAATGGAAGATTTCAGCCTTAATCCGCCACCAAAATACAACCGACTTGTTGAAGGCGGAATTGTGAGACTTAAAGGCGCGTATATCATCAAGTGCAACAAAGTTATCTTTAAGGAAAATGGCGAGATTGACCACCTCGAGTGCGAGTATATACCGAACACCAAGAGCGGTCAGGACAATTCTGGAATAAAGTGCAAAGGCACTATCCACTTTGTTTCACTTAAAAACTGCTTTAAAGTGACAATTAGAGAATTTAAGAACCTTATAAAAAGCGAATATAAAAGCCCTGCAAAGGCACTCGCTGATGGCGTGGAGATAAGCGAACTTCTAGAGCCTAACTCGCTTGTCGAAAAAACCGCCTACGCCGAAAACTTCTTGAAATCGGCGAAAGTGGAAGATAAATTCCAATTTATGCGTAAGGGCTACTACTGCGTTGATAAGGACAGCACCCCGGACAATCTTATCTTCAACTCCACAATCTCGCTTAAAGACTCATTTAAGGTGAAATAGTTATTATATAATTTAAAAATGGATAAAAATTTGCGAAAATATTAAAAACACTTAAAATTCCATAAAAATAGCGAAAAATTCGTAAAAATAAGGAAATGAAATCGAGTTTTTCGAAAATATCACACTTTAATTTTTAGAAAGAATAAAATTGCTAAAAATACTTTGCAATTTTATTCTTTTTGTTTATAATAAAAATATGTTATTGGCGTCGGTTATCATCTTGTTTGTGGCAAGCGCAATACTTATCATCATCTCTTCTTTCACCAAAAAGAGAGGTTTTTATTATGTCCTTTTCTCGTCGCTGACGATTGTTGCCCTTGCTGTGACCATGATACTGAGTGCGAACTACAACAACAACTTCTTCGGTTTTTCTATTATCTCCATGATTTCACTTGCTCCGCTGTTTCTCACTCTCTTCGATTTTAAATCTAAAATAAGCGAAAGCGATGTGGAATATCAAAAACGCCTACGTGATAGTGACTTAACTTATATTGCGCAAACTGAAAAACAAGAAGAGCAAATTGGCAAAAAAACTAGGAAAGTGAAAAATAAGAAAAATCTCACTCTTCTTCGGTTTTACGAAAGTGATGGTAGGCTCTTTGAGAGTTTAGCACTCTTTCTATCTTCTTTCTTTATCGCATTTGCCGGGCTATATCTTGGCAAACTCTCTCCGTTCGGCATGCTTGCGGGTTTACCTATGGGAATTATCGGGTTATCTATAACCTACCTAAAAGACAAAAAGGCAAACGTGTTTGACGTCATCTCCAACACCCTTTCCTATGTCGGCGTCGGCATGCTTTTAGGGCAAATTGTCTCCGTTGCAATTTACTCGCTTAACGCCGCGTCCATCCTTTATATGGTTGCCTGCCTTGCCCTTGCCTCCTATATGCTCGCCTGCATCTACACAAAGGAAAGGCGAATTAATGTGGTGCTATACTGCGTCTATCTCTTCCTATCCATTGCGATAATTTTGTATTAGGCAAAATTAATTAAAAATAGTACTGAAAAGTTATTTTTGAAAAACTAAGGAGTTTTCAACATGAAAAAATCAACAACGCTAAAGAATCTATTTGTATTAGTAATATTGACATTCTCTTTATTTAGCATATTTTTTGTGACTGGATGCAATTCAGAAAACACCATTCTTACAAGAGACGCAACAAATAACGATATTGATTTTGATTTGTCAAATGAGTTCTCGCTGAATATTGAATACGCAATAACTCCGAGAGTAGATATAAATAATTTGGAAATTACTTTTAAATATTATGATAAAAATAATAACTTGCTTACTACAAAAATTAAAAATATTGGCAATGTTAAAGAAGATATTGAATATTCGGTAATAGTGAGTTTAACAGAATTTTCATTTTTAGATATCTTTAAGTTACACTCTGTTAGTGCAAGGGTGACAGGTGGAACTGTCTCATATTTTGCTTAAAAGAAATTTGTTTAACTATATAAAACTAAATTATAACCAAAATATTATTAAAGATTAAATTATAATTTAAAAAGCGTAAAAAAGTATATTTACGCTTTCATTTTTTTATTTAACTTTTTTTGTTCCGATATATCCCGAAGGTCGTTTATATCACAATAAAAAAGTTAGGTCGCAAAACCTAACTTTACCTTGGTTACGAGGGCTCTGTTGAACCAACGACCGTGTTCGTAGGTTATATCTGCTATTTACTCTTTTTGTTTTTAACAATATTTTTCTGTTTCAATCTTTCTAAAACTTAACTCTTTTTGTTTCGATATATCCCGAAGGTCTTGCCATATTGCAACAAAAAACTAGGACTTAAGCCCTAGCCTCCTCTGGTTGCGAGGGTTGGATTTGAACCAACGACCTTCGGGTTATGAGCCCGACGAGCTTCCGAACTGCTCTACCTCGCGTCAAAACATTACTATTATAGTCCATTATATGCCACTTGTCAAGAGATATTGCAAAAAAAATGTTGTTTTTCAACTTTTGTATTGCAAATTATAATTATTAGTGTTAAAATGATTGTAGGAGAAAAATTATGAAAGTGCCTAAACTTGAAATAACTTTTAAATCTGTTGAAGGATGGGATTATTCTGGTGGAAGAAGTATGAATATTTGGGGACAAGTCCCTACAAAATATTTACCACTTGAAGAAATAAACGAAGCGATAGAAAAAGGCAAAAAATCTTGCATTTGGACTTGTTACGACAACAAGATTTATGGCAACACAGATGAAAACGGAAAAATTCTACCTATAACTGAGCAAGATTTGCCTAAAACAATTTCTGCAACATTTAAGCCGTGCTACGCAAAATATTCAGCGATTGCCGAAAACTTGGGCATGCGCATCGCCATGGCGCTTGATTTGCCAACTTCTTACAATTATATTGTGGAGTTCAATCCAAAAAATCCAAAATACAAAGACATTGTTCGTCACTTAAATGATAGAGATTTGAAAAAACTGCAAAAATATGGCATTGTCTCCATCGATTTTTTAAAGCCTGCAACTTTGGAAAACGAAAGTTTGTCGCAAGCATATTCTGGCGATAGGCTTGTTTCTTTTGAAGAGAGTATTCAAATGGCACATCTTAGATTTTCAAGCGATCCAAGCAAACCACTCCTTGTTAAAACATGGATTGAGAGCCTTAGAGATTTTGTTGTTTCTAAAATGGACTTTGCACTTCAATATATGTCAAAGGAAAAATTTGTTGACCAAATTAAAAAAATTGAAAGTCGAATTGTCCGCTCATATCTTTTGCGCGAGTTTATCGGCGACTGTGATTTCACTGACATGAACAGCGGACTATGTTACGACAGCAAAGCGCACACAATTATGTATGCTCCTAACTTTGACTATGGCGAATGTTTTAATTCTCTCATTAAAACTAAATTAGATTTTATGCCGCCTGACGAAGAATTGGAAGTGATTGTAAAGTGGGATAAAAATTATATCGAGAAAAAATTAGAAAAAAGTAAAACGCCGATAAATGAATTAGCAAAAAGTTATTCCACCGCCACCAGCGAAGAAAATGTCAGATTTATTATGAGCAAATACCCAGAAGACGCTAAAGAATTTTTTGAAAGTTTGAAACTTGCACTGAAAGAAGGAAGATTGACAAATCTTGTCGATGCCTACACAAAATGCGATGAACCGCTTTTAACTAAGGAAGAAGCGGATATGTTTAAAGAATATATCTCAAGCCGTGCCGATTTCTTTGTGAATGCCTTGGAACTTGGGCTTAATGGAAAAGAAAAACAATAACGAATAAAAACTTATGTTTAATCATAAGTTTTTTCTTTAAATTTTCTCATATTCTTTACATTTTTTCCTATATATGTTATAATATAGTATATTTATATATAATAGAGGAAATAAAGAGAGTATGGAAAACGAAAATCAA
This sequence comes from uncultured Clostridia bacterium, assembly GCA_944377825.1. Lineage (GTDB taxonomy): Bacteria > Bacillota > Clostridia > Christensenellales > UBA1242 > Caccovivens. The sequence continues at coordinate 40,813 of CALWGA010000010.1, forward strand.
AATGAATTAGAAAAAAATGCGGAAAATGTGAATAACTTTGTCGATGAAAGTGAGGCACTTTCAAGAAGCGAAAAATATGACGCAGGCGAAATTCAGGTTTTGGAAGGACTGGACCCTGTTCGTAAGCGCCCTGGTATGTATATCGGCTCCACCGATGAGCACGGACTTCACCACCTTGTTACCGAGGTTGTGGATAACTCTATCGACGAGGCTCTTGCTGGCTACTGCACCGAGATTAATGTCATCATCAACGCGGACGGCTCTTGCACCGTTATCGACAACGGCCGTGGCATTCCAACTGGCATAATCGAAAAAGAGGGCAAAAGCGCCGTTGAAGTTGTTTTAACAAAACTCCATGCCGGCGGTAAGTTCGGCGGTCAGGGCTACAAAATTTCTGGCGGATTGCACGGCGTTGGTGTGTCCTGTGTAAACGCGCTCTCCACAAAGTTAATTGCCGACGTCTATCAAAACGGCAAACATCACTACATCGAATTTGCGCGCGGAAAGGCAGTGGCTCCGCTTAAGGTTATCGGCTCCACCGACAAACGCGGAACGACCATCACTTTCTATCCAGACCCTGAAATTTTTGAGACGATTGAGTTCAATTATGACACGCTTAAAAACCGCTTCCGCGAAATCGCCTTTTTAAATAAAGGTCTCGTTATCACGCTTGAAGATAGACGTGAAGGCAAAGAAAAGAGCGATAGGTTTGAGTTTAAAGGCGGAATTATTGAGTTTGTTGACTATCTTAATGTCAATAAAAACACTTTGCTCCCTGAGCCAGTATACTTCAACAAATTTAACCACAACGAAAAAGGCGAAGTGGTCAACGAGATTGAGGTTTGTTTTCAATACAACGATAGTTACAACGAGATAATCAACACCTACGCCAACAACATCAACACCGAAGAGGGCGGAATGCACTTAGACGGCTTTAAAAATGCTCTCACAAAGGTTATCAATGACTACGCGGTTAAGAATAAAATCATCAAAGAGAACGAAAAACTCTCCGGCGAGGACTGCCGAGAAGGAATAACCGCTGTTATCTCCGTTAAACTCCGTGACCCTCAGTTTGAAGGGCAGACCAAGACGAAACTCGGCAACAGCGAAATGCGAAACATCGTGTATAAGGCAATGCAAGAAAACTTTGGCGATTACTTAGAGGAGCATCCAAACGAAGCAAGAGAACTTATCATGAAGAGTATCACCGCTCAGCGTGCGCGCGATGCCGCAAGAAACGCAAGGGAACTGACAAGAAGAAAGAGTGTTTTAGAGAACACCACCCTGCCTGGCAAACTTGCTGACTGCACTGAAAAGGATAGTTCGCTTTGTGAAATATATATCGTTGAGGGCGATTCCGCTGGTGGCTCTGCAAAGCAGGGCAGAGACAGACGTTTCCAAGCGATTTTGCCACTTCGCGGTAAGATTTTGAATGTGGAGAAGGCAAGGCTTAACCGCATACTTGAAAATGCTGAAATTCGCGCCATGATAACCGCCTTTGGCGCTGGCACAGGCAACGATTTTGATGAGAGCAAACTTCGTTACAACAAAATTATCTGTATGTCCGATGCCGATGTTGATGGCTCGCATATTAGAATATTGCTTCTAACCTTCTTCTTCCGCTTTATGCGCCCACTTATCGAAAATGGGCATGTCTATGCGGCACAGCCACCGCTCTACAAAGTGGCAAGAGGCAAGGAAGAATACTATTTCTACTCCGACGACGAACTCAACAACTGGTTTGAAGCAAATGGCAGAAAAGGCACCACCCTTCAGCGCTATAAAGGTCTTGGGGAGATGAACCCTGAACAACTTTGGGAGACCACCATGAACCCTGAACACCGCGTGCTTCTTCAAATAACCATGGAAGACGCCATTGAGGCGGACAAACTCTTCAATCAACTTATGGGCGAAGATCCAGAGTTAAGGCGAGAGTTTATTGAAGAAAACGCCACCCTAGTCACCGACCTTGATGTTTAATTATATTTATTCAAAAATTTAGGAGAGAAAATGATTAAAATCAAAAGGAAAAGCCCTTATCAAATTTTTTTAGATACCTATGGCGAAGAAGCACAACTTGATATGGCAATCGAAGAGATGAGCGAACTAATTAAGGCTATATGTAAGTATAAAAGATTTTATAAGACTGCCAATGCAAGCGAAAAAGAAAAGCTAGTTAATGATATAATCGAAGAAACGGCAGATGTCACTCTCAATATTGAAAAACTTGCATATATTTTCGGCACGCAAAAGGTGGAAGAGATGAAGGAGTTTAAGTTAACTAGAGGACTTGAACAAGCAAAATCGGCAAAAAAGGAGTAAGATATGAAAACTTCCTACTATGCAAACTTAAAAAACATTGACAAGGCAAAGTTTACACCTATCGCTATCTCTGGTGACTGCGGAAAACTTGTTGGCTTTGAAGGAGTGGCTTTAAGGGAACTCTCGCCCTACCCTTTCTTTAAAAAGTGGAAAACGATTGATGATAAGATTGATGATATGTATGACGCCGGCGAAATTTCTTTAAACGAATATTGTGACTATAAAAATCTTAATCAAAACTCATATATAAAACAATTTTACCAAAAAGTTTTGAAAAAATTAGACCCGCACGAGGTTTATTCAAAATTAGGAGATGACGCCGTTCTACTTTGCTTTGAAAAACCAACCGATTTTTGTCACAGATTTTTGGTGGCGGGCTGGCTGGAATATAACCTTAACATTGAAGTCAATGAGTTAGGTTATGAAAATGACAAACAGGTGCAAGAAAACCGCGCTAAACTAAAAAGCAAAATTATCAATGAAATTGAAAAAGATAGGATGACTAATAACATTAAAGGAGAAGAGAATGGAAAAGAAAACTAAAAATCCTTACAAAAACTTTATGGAAACCTTTGGCGATGACTACATTATGAGAATAAGCATTGAAGAGTTAAGCGAACTTATTAAGGCGATTTGCAAGTATAAAAGAAAATGCGAAGATGTTGACACTGATGAAAAAGAACTTCGCTATAAAATCTTAGACGGAATTGCCGATGTCGAAATCTGCATTGAAGAACTTGCATATATGTTTGATGGTTTTGACGAAATCAACAAAATCAAACAAGAAAAAATCGAAAAAGGTACAGAAAGAGCGTTGAAATATAAGGAGAAAAAATAATGACATTTCAAGAATATATCACAGAAAATGCGATTAAGGTGACTAAAAACAAAGGTTTTGTAGAGGTAAACAATATTAATCGCTTTGGAAGAATTGAAAATATTAAATTGAAATATGTTTCAAAACAAGAATTTGAATACTTATCAGTTTTGTATGACTACTTGACAAAAAATAAAGATGTCAAATTATCGGCAGTTTACAGCGAACTTGCTTCAAACAAAAAACTTAAAGATTATTTTACATTGGTTAAGCAAAGTTCTATTGAACAAACGCTGGAAAGTATAGATGAATTAAGTTTTCACGGACCTATGTATTTAGCAATTAGAATTAATAGTCGCCGAAAATTGGAAGATGCTGTAAATAAAGATGAAAAGCTTAAAAAAAATAGAGTGTTTCTTGAAAAACAAAAAGACTAGAAAAGAGGAAAAACAATGAGCAATAAGAAAGAAGAAGAAAAGAAAAGTTTAAAAGAGTTAATGGAAAATGAAAAAGTCGAAAAGGTGGAAGTGATTGGAGAACTTAAAAAGTCCTTCATATCCTACGCTATGGCGGTCAATGTCAGCCGTGCCATTCCTGATGTTCGCGATGGCTTAAAGCCGGTGCATAGAAGAATACTTTTCAGTATGGGCGAACTAAATAATTTCTACGACAAGCCTCACAAGAAGAGTGCGAGAATTGTCGGTGAAGTTATGGGTAAATACCACCCTCATGGCGACAGTTCCATATATGACGCACTTGTGCGCTTAGCGCAAGACTTTTCCATTCGCTATCCACTTGTTGACGGACACGGAAACTTCGGCTCGGTCGATGGCGATCCACCAGCCGCTCAGCGTTACACTGAAGCAAGGCTCAGCAAGATTGCCTCCCTTATGCTTGAAGATATCGACAAGGAAACGGTAGATTTTTATCCAAACTTTGATGACACTTTGATGCAACCGACCGTGCTTCCAGCAAAATTTCCAAATCTTTTAGTCAACGGTGCGGACGGCATTGCGGTCGGCATGGCAACAAACATCCCGCCACACAACTTAAGAGAGGTAATAAGTGGTGTGCAAGCGCTTATCGACAACCCAGATATCGACATTGACGAACTCATTAAGATTATCCCTGCCCCTGACTATCCAACTGGTGGAATAATCATGGGTAGAACCGCCGTTAAGCACGCCTATAAGACAGGACGAGGTGGTATCTTAGTTCGTGGTAGAGCCGAGATTGAGGAAACAAGCTCTGGCAGGCAAAGAATTGTCATCACGGAACTGCCGTATCAAGTGAACAAAGCGCGCTTTATCACGCAGATTGCTGATATGGTTAAAAACAAGAAACTTGAAGGCATAAGCGACATCAAGGAAGAAAGTGACCGCGAAGGACTTAGAGTTGTTGTGGACGTCAAAAAGGACGCCAACGCACAAGTCGTTTTGAACTCGCTCTATAAACACACCATGCTTCAACAATCAAGTGGAATTATCATGCTTGCGCTTGTCAATGGCGTGCCAAGAGTTTTGAACTTAAAGGAAATGCTCTATTACTACCTTGAACATCAAAAAGAGGTCTTAATACGCAAAACTAAGTTCGATCTTAAAAAAGCGAAAGAGCGTGAGCATATCGTTAAAGGCCTAGTGATTGCACTCGCCTCGATTGACGAAGTTGTTAGAGTTATCAAAGCATCAAAGGATAAGAATGACGCTAAGATTAACCTTGTCAACAACTTTGAACTTGACGAAATTCAAGCAACCGCCATCCTTGACATGACTTTAAGTAAACTTACCAATCTCGAAGTGGAAAAACTTAAAGAGGAACTAGCCGAACTAGAGCGAAAGATTGAAGATTTACAAAATATTCTCGACACTCCTTCACGCGTCCTTCAAATAATCCGCGACAACCTTGAAGAGATTAAAAACACCTATGGCGACGAGAGAAGAACTGAGATAAGCATGGATATGGGCGGAATTGACATTGAGGACTTGATTGCCGAAGAGGATGTCATCGTCTCCATGACGCACATGGGCTACATCAAGCGCATGGCAATGGACGAATACAAGGCTCAACATCGTGGAGGAGTTGGTATAACCGCGCATAAGACAAAGGATGAGGACTTTGTGGAGAAGATATTTGTCACCTCCACTCATGATGACCTCTATTTCTTCACAAACTTAGGCAAAGTTTACTCGCTTAAAGCGTATGAAATTCCAGAGGCTCAACGTCAAGCAAAAGGAAGAGCGATGATTAACCTTTTGCAACTTTCACTTGGCGAAAAAGTGGCAACAATCATACCTGTTAAAAAGGATGCGAAAGGCAACCTTATAATGGCAACAAAGAACGGGCTTATTAAGAAAACACCGCTTTCTGAATACGACAACATCCGCAAAGGCGGAAAGATTGCGATAAAACTACTCGACGGCGACGAACTTATCGGTGTGGACGTCACAACTGGTCGCGATGACATTCTAATCGCCTCCCGCGAAGGAAAGTGTATCCGTTTCAACGAAACCGATGTGCGTCAAGTTGGCAGAGACAGTCAAGGCGTTAGAAGCATGAAACTTGGCGCTGACGACTGCGTTATCGACATGGCTATTGTTCACGAAGGAAAGAAGATTGTCACAATCTCCGAAAATGGCTATGGCAAACAGACGGAGACTGACGAGTTTAGACTTCAACAACGTGGCGGTATGGGCGTGAAGGCTGGTGTGTTCAACGAAAAGACTGGCAAACTTGTGGCTTTAAAAGAGGTTGAAGAGGACTGCGACCTTGTTATGATTGCCGACAATGGCGTGATAATAAGAACGCACGTGTCCGACATCAGCACAATCTCGCGTGTCAGCCAAGGCGTGAAAGTCATGAAACTTCGAAACGGCTCACATATCGTCAGCGTGGCAGTCACCAAGCGTGATGAAGATGAAGAAAACGCTGAAAACGAAGAAAATATCGAAGGCGAAAAAGCAGATGAAATAGGAGAGCAACCTGAAATAGAAACCGCTGAAAGCGAAGAAGTCACAATAGACAACGAAGAAGAATAAAAGATATGAAGTAAGGCAAACCTTACTTCTTTTTTTATATTAAAATAAAATAGTGTAATTTTTTTGCTAATTTTCATATTTTTATTGATTTTTCTTTATTTTTTCATATGTTTTATGCTATAATTTATGCGAAAAAAATTTTTACTGTTTTGGAGAGGATATGAACATTAAAATTTTGGAAAAAGAAAAGAAATATTTAAGTGCTGTTCAGAAGAATATCGATGAAAACTATGAGAAGTGTCAAATAACATATACTGACAATCTAAAGCAAATTCAAAACTATAAAAAATATTTCGCGGAAAATTTCTATGAGATAAACAAAGACGGCGGAGAAATTGCAGAAATCAATGTTCAAATTGAAAGTTTAGAGCAGAACAACCTCGCTTTAACTAAACTTGCTAATCGCCTAAAAAAGCAAAAGAAAGCGCCATTCTTTGGCAAATTTGAGTTTAAGGCGGATGGCGAAAGTGAGGCAAAAAGTTACTACATCGGCATCGGTCACCTTCAAAACAGCGAGCATGTGAATATGGTCTATGACTGGCGTGCCGACATATCTTCGCTCTACTATGACGATATTTTAGGACGCACCTCTTACACCTGCCCTGAAGGCGAAATACATGGCGAACTTTCACTTAAAAGACAGTTTAAAATTGAGCAAGGCGTGATGAAATACTATATCGACTCTAACCTTGTTATTGACGACAACATCTTAATGGAGGAACTATCCAAAAACTCCTCCGCCAAGATGCATGACATCGTTTCCACTATACAAAAAGAGCAAAATACACTGATAAGAGAGAACGAACTTAAGAACGTCATCGTGCAAGGGGTGGCAGGCTCTGGAAAGACCTCCGTTGCCATGCACCGCGTGAGTTACCTACTATATAAATATCGCAAGACGCTTAAGAATGAGGATATCTTAATTCTCTCGCCTAGCGAACTTTTTGCCGATTACATCGATGAGGTTTTGCCATCACTTGGCGACGATAAACCTTTCACCACAACCTTTTCCACCATGGCAAGAAAACTGCTCGGGCAGGACTTTATCTCGCGCGAACAACAACTTGATAAACTGATAACTTCGGGCTCGCAAAAGGACTTTGAAAACATCGCCATAAAGTATAGTTTTGAATTTTTGGAGGACTTTAAAAACTTTTTAAACAACGATATTTGCAACCTTTTCATTCCTAAAACCATGGTTTTTGGCAAACTTGTGATTGCGGAAGAGGAAATTAGAGACATCTACTACAACAAACTTAAAAATTTACCTATCTACAAGCGAATTGAGGCGATTGCCGAACACATCGTCGACCTTTTCAATGTGCCTCGCGCAAAAAATATCGACTTCTATAACCGCGCAAAGAAACTCTTATACAACAAAATGATAACCACCGACTGCGTGAGAATATACAACATCTTTCTTCGCTCGGTGGAACTTGACGAAGTGCAAGAGATTAGCGCCTACGATATCGCACCGATACTCTTAATCAAAGAAAATTTATTCGGCTTTGACCACAACTATGACGCAAAATATGTGGTTGTCGATGAGATGCAAGACTATTCGCCGTGCCACTTCTATCTCTTTGAAAAGATTTGGCACTGCCCTAAGATGTATCTCGGCGATATCAATCAAAGCATCGACAAAAATCTATCCAAAGACTATTTAAGCCTGCTCGCGAAAGAAATCAAGGCAAAAATCTACTATTTGAATAAATCATATCGAAGCACCATGCAAATCGCCAAATTCTCACAAAAGATACTCGGCAAAAAAGTGGCAAACAATGTCAATAGAAATGGCGATGAGGTTGAATTCTATAGAACAAAAAACACCGTTCAAAAGATTGAAGAGATTGTCAAATTTCATAGAGACCAGACCGTCTGCGTGGTATGTAAGGATATGAAAGAGATAAAATCTCTACAAAAGGCCAGCAAATTTATTAACACCTTTGAGGTTTTGGACGAAGAGAAAGAGATGACCGAAAGCAAAACCCTTCTAAGCACCATCATAAATTCGAAAGGCGTGGAATTTGACGTGGTCATCATTCCATTTGCTAACGATGAAAATTATCATGACGAACTCGACCGCAACCTTCTCTATGTCGCCTCCACACGTGCGCTTCACAACCTATACTTCATAGCGGATAAAAAACCAAGTCGATTTTTAACAAAGAAATAGTTAAATATTAGAAACAATCAACTACAATTAGTGTAAAGAAAAAATTGTTTTTAATTATATGATTATCTTTTCATAACGAATTTTTATTCATGCAATTTTGCTATTTAAAATATTATAAATTATAAAACTTTTATTTTATGCATAGTTTATTATCTTTATGCAAAAAGGTAGTTGAATAATTTTTGATATAAAACGCTTAAAAGCGCGAAAAATGTATAAAAACTTAAAAAACAATGTGGAAATGTGGATAACTTATGTGGATTTCTCCACTTTTATCCACTTTTTTATGCAATGTATAAAGATAAACAGATGTGTATAAAAATTTATTGTGGATAAATTTTTGGCGAATTTTTATTGTGCGACGCTTATTTTTGCTAACAATAATTGACTTTTCCATGCGTTAGCGTTATACTTAATATATCGAAATTTGGCTATATAAAAGATTTTTTCGAAAGAAAATCTTTTGACCTATTTATGTTAAAATATCTATTAAAATTTTAGGAGTTTAAATTGGAAAACAAATTGATTGCACCAAGAAAAATTCAAGGCTTTTGGGAACTTATGCCTAAGGAAGAGGTTTTATTTGAAAACATGCTTGCTCGCTTAAGAAAAGTGTTTGAAAATAACTGCTTCCTACCTCTCGACACGCCTGTTGCGGAGTTTAGCGAGATACTGCTAGCCAAAAGTGGCGGAGATGTGGATAAAGAAATCTATCGTTTCACAAAAGGGCATGCCGACATCTGCCTTAGATATGATTTGACCGTGCCACTCGCTCGTTTTGTGGCTGGAAATTACAACGTTTTAGATTTTCCGTTTAAACGCTATCAAATTGGTAAAGTTTATCGTGGAGAACGCCCACAAAAAGGTCGATTTCGTGAGTTTTATCAGTGCGATGCTGACATCATCGGCGAAGAATTGCCACTCACCTACGACGCCGAGTGCATAAAGTTATACGCGCCATGCTTTAAGGAACTTAACCTTGATGTTGTTGTGGAAATTTCCAACAGAAAAATTCTCGCTGGCTACTTTGAAAATTTGGGCGTAGATGTTGTTGACCTTATGACCATCGTCGACAAGATTGACAAATTGCCTAAAGAAGAGATTGTTTCGCTTTTTAAAGAAAAAGGCTTGTCAAGTTCAGACATTGAAAGAACATTAAAAATCATAAGCACAAGCGGAGATATTGACAAAATTAAACCGCTCTCCGTCATGTGCAACAACGAAACTTTCCAAAAGGGATTTGAAGAACTTGGCGTTTTAGACGAAAGATTAAGAGCGCTAGGCATGGCAAACTACACCTACAACCTTTCCATCGTGCGTGGACATGACTACTACACTGGCACTGTATTTGAATGCTACATCAAGGGCAAGCGAAATCTTGGCGCTATCGGTGGTGGCGGAAGGTATGACAACCTTTGCAAAAACTTTATGGACATCAAGATGCAAGGCGTGGGCATGAGCATCGGCATCACTCGCCTGTTTGATATTTTGAAGAGCGAAAACTTGCTTGACACCGAAAATCTTAATAGTGCGGACCTAGGCATTATCACCTTTGACGAAACCTTAAACGCTGGACTCAGTCTTATGACTAAGTTTAGAGAGCGCGGAGTTAAAGCGGACATCATCAACGAAACCAAATCTTTCAAGGCGAAGATGAAAGAGGCAAACAAGCGCAATCTTCCTTACATTTTAATCTTAGGCGAAGATGAAGTGAAATCATCCTGCTACACTCTAAAAGATATGCGCTCCGGCGCGCAAGAAAAATTGAATTTTGATGAGATTTTACAAAAACTTAAAGTTTAATATGATAAAAATTAAATATGTTAAAAAATAAATTTTAAGTTTGGTAAAATTAAAATATTGGGAAAAATTAAAAAATAAAATTAAACCAAAAATATGAAAAAATCTAAAAATTTGAGAAAAATGCGAATAAATTAGCAAAAAAACGTAAAAATTAAAAAATTTATTAAAATTTGATAAAAAAAGAGGTAAATATGGAAAAGAAAAAAATTTTAGTCACATCCGCTCTTCTATACATCAACGGACTTCCACACCTCGGCCATGTGGCTGGATGTTGGCTTCCCGGAGACATCTTTGCGCGTTTCAACCGCACCTACGGCAATGACACCATCTATGTCAGCGGAACGGATGACTACGGCACAACAAGTTATATAAGCGCTAAAAAACTCAACATGGAGCCGAGCGACTACATCAAGATGATGAACGATAAGATGAAGACCATCGCCGACAAACTCAACATCAAGTTTGATATCTTCAGTGGCACAAACACCAAAGAGCACGCTGAGATAACCTGCGAAATCTTCAACGATTTAAATAAAAATGGCTACATCTCCGAAAAGGAAAGTAAGATGTGCTATTGTGAGCATGACAAAACCGCCCTTGCTGACAGGTTCGTCTATGGCACCTGCCCATATTGTGGATATGACAAAGCGTATGGCGACCAATGTGACAACTGCGGAAAGACCTACGATATTGAAGAACTTAAAAATCCTAAGTGCTATTTCTGTGGCAACGATGCCGTGTTTAAGAACACCAAGCACCTATACATCCGTCTCGACAAATTGCAAAATGAACTTAAAAAGTGGCTAGACACCAAGAAAGACATCTTCCGCCCATACGTTTACAACATGGCAATGAAGTGGATAAACGAAGGGCTTAATCCTAGATGTATCACGCGTGACATCCAATGGGGAATTAAAGTGCCACTTAAGGGCTTTGAAGATAAAGTCTTCTATGTGTGGTTTGACGCGCCTATCGGCTACATCTCCATAACCAAGGAACTTGGCGGAGATGAAATGGTTAAAGACCGCTGGCAAAATAAGGACTGCGAGATATACAACTTTATCGGCAAGGACAACATCGATTTTCACGCTGTTTTCTTCCCATGCGTGGAACTAGGAAGCAAGAAATATAACCTTGCTCACAACGTTGTCGGCTTCAACTTTTTGAACTTTGAAGGGCAAAAGTTTTCTAAGTCTAAAAAGGTGGGCATTTTCTGCGAAAGTTTGCTGAATTCTGACATCGACATCGACTCGCTTCGCGCATATCTTCTTTCCATCTTCCCTGAAAATAAGGACAGCGACTTCTCATACGAAGGTTTCAAACTCAACACCAACGCCGAACTTGTTGGAAAGTATGGCAACTTCTTTAACCGCACCCTAAACATGATAAACAAAAATTTTGGTGGCGAAATCGGCATTGATTTTGAGGATATAAAAGATAAATTGGACGAAAACGATAAGGAAATGATGGACGCCATCACAACCTGCCCAACAACTATCGCAGACCTATTCAAACAGACAGAATTTAGAGCGGCATTCAAAGAGATTATGCGTTTCGCATCCATTGGAAACACCTATCTTGAGAAAACTGCTCCATGGTCACTTATCAAAAACGGCGATGTTGAAAGTGCCAAAAAGGTGCTTTATCTGTGCTTAAATATGGCAAAATCGCTTGCCATTGTTGGAAGCCCAATCATGCCAACAAAGACCGCGGAAATTTGGAAACAACTCGGCTTCTCTGGTCGCCCTGATGAAAACGGACTTTGGAAAGAAGCCTCCAAAATCAATATTCCAAAATCGCATAAAACAAATTCTCCAAAACCACTCTTTATGCGCCTAGACGACGAAACCATCGAGCGTTACAAAAAAGAGTTGGAAGGGAAATAAAAAAGATTTTATCTTTTAAAATTTAAAACGTTTAAAAATTTCTTATGATTTTTAAAAATAATGAGAATTGATATTACTATTTTATAAACCAAACATATTAATACAAAAAAATAAACACCACTTGGTGTTTATTTTTTTATGCAATTACGCTATTCATATATTGATTTCGATAGTAGTTATTTGTATAAATTAATCTTCCGCCAGCGATACCACCACTGTTGTCCTCATAGGAAGATTTTAGTTGATATGATGTTGTGTTATAACTATCTGCGTCGTTATTTGAATATAAATCTAAGGAAACTAATATACTTGATAAATCAATCGTAAGCCCCGTCATGCTGTCAATGAACGAATATGTTTTCTCTATTTGAGTGCCATCATCATCTATATAATATCCTGAGTATTGCTTAGCACCCAAATTAACATTCATATCTGCAGCACCATCATCGCCTAACAAACTTGAACCATCGAGAGTGAGTGTCATATTTTCGCAAGTTTCGTCGGTTGAAAAGGCAACTAAAGTTTCCTCAAGCGATGGATTTGCCTCTATTGAATTGATAATGTCTATTATCATATCTGGTAAATTTATTCCTAAGAAAGATTCTTTCACTCCAAACGCATCCAAAATAATTTGCGTCAAGTTAGGCATGATTTCTGCGCTTGAATATGTGTTTCTGCTAACAGAATCTTCCACAACTTTTGTCCAATCAGCAATGGTCCATAGCCAACCATATTTCCAATATCCACTTTCTGCAGTTTTTGAATATCTATGGAAAGTTAAATTGTTGTCTTTAAATTCAAAGGTCACCATTCTGGTATCAAAATCTCCATCAAATACCAACGACGCAAGTGTGCTGGTTTCAAATTCAATTTGTGCAAATATATAAGGATTATTAATATCTTCAATGTTTGCATATAAGTCAATTGACATATCCATCGTTATAATATCTATTATATTAATAGTCACAGTTCCTTTGAAATTAAAGTTCTTCGTATTCAACGTGTTCACTGCGATGTCCATAAACTCTGGCAGACTGCTTAGGTCGTGATGTGTGGCTGAAGTGTTGTAGGTAAATTCAAAGTTATCTTGAACTCCATTCGAGTTAGTGTCTGTCTGTTGGTCGTCCGCTGGCTCTCCATATTCAAAGTTGATGTTTGCATACATATCACCAAGCGTAAAACTGATGCTTGTTGGCGAGCAGACTGTTACGCCATCTACAATCTCTTTTGTGAATAAGATTGTTAAATTGCCAACATCTTCTCCGCTAACTATGCTGATGATAAGGCTGGATGTGCTATCTTCGTTCACAAAAGAGATGTTATCAAGCATCTTTAAAATGTTGGAAACGCTTAAAAGTGTGGAGTCAACAGTTGTGACAACATCGTCGCCTTCCTCTTTATTTAAGCCCATAAGTTCACGCAAGAAACTGAAATCGATGGTCGACTGCTCAAACGAAGTGGTCAAATCCCAACTTTCGAGCATTGCAGGGTCAAGTTTAACATTCGTTATTCCCAAAATCATGGCAATTAGGTCACTCATGCTAGCATTTTCTATATGTCCACGGAATTTTGTGTCGGAATTTATGAAATTGTCATGCGCATAGGTAATGTAAAGTCCGCTTGTGTTCGGGGTATTCTCATCTTCGTATTCATTGCTATTATAGTAGATGGATGCCTCATGTGCTGTGGTGGTAGATGTGTTATCTTCTGAAACGCTTGTTGTTGTAATATTCATGTCGCCTTGCACCTTCAGTGACTTACCACCAAACAAAGTGGAAACAATCTTCCTATCTTCTTCCGCCTTATTTTCAGCGTTAATCTCTTCCGCAAGTTCCACAAGAACATTGCTGTCTGTGAATTCTGTGTTGCCCAACTTTGCATTTAGTGAAAGTTTATAGAGCGTGGCAGTGATATCTTCAGTGGTATAAGAATAGGAGCCGTTGTTTAAATAATCAAGCAATCCTTTCGCAAGAGATAAAAGTCCCTTGATGTTTTCAAAGTTGTTTAAGGAATACATACCGTCTTTGCCTTTGAGGCTTGCAACATTGCCTAGTTCGTCAAAGACAATGTCGTCCATGAACAGGCTGTTCGTTCCTATCGCCACATTTGAAAGGTAGATTGCGAAGTTCTTATCTTTCGTTATCGCCTCTTCATTTTCAAGCCACCACTCTTCGTAACTGTCATAGATGTCGGTGTTAGGGTCGACTATGTTTGCGCCAATCACAACTTTTGTTGGATAAATCTTTCCGTTTGCACTTTCGCCAAAGGCTTGCATAACGATGTCGGCAAATTTAGCGGTTTCGGTGTATTTCAAATCTTCGCCGATATTGATTTGCACGCCACCGTCAATCCAGTTTGAACTTATGCTATTTAGTGCTGGTAAAATCACGTTAAATGTGGCGGTTAAATTTTCCATGCCAGAGATAGTCAACTTTAAGTCATCGCTGACAAATGTCAAAATTTCGTCTATGGTCGACTCTGATAAATTAAAGGTAAGTCTTAAGCCTTGAAGGTCAAGATAGATGTCATCATCAAGTAGATAGATATAGGTTTCAATGTTCATAGCGCTTGTGTAGACGCGAACATATGGCACATATTCCTCGCCCTTACGCACAATCATGGCAAGCATATCGCCATAGAAAGAGGTTGTGCTGTATCTAACTGCCAAATCGCCAGAGATTGCATAGGTGTAGTCATCCACCTTGATATCTTCCACAATGTCAAATATTGGAGTTATATCCTCTTCGTCGCCAGTTGGTGCTGTTAAAGCAAAGTCGCTTGCATTGATTTGAAGGTCTGCGACATTCAATGTAACATCATAACCTGAAATATTCTTGGCAAAATTCAAGCCAAAGGTGTTTGTGTTTTTGTTGTAAGTTAGAATTAGGTCGATAAGATTTTCGTTGCTTGTAACTTCATTTGAATTGATAGCGGTTAACTCTTCATTTTCGCTTGCAAGCAAGGATATTGTGTAGGTCAAAACGCCGTTCTCTTCACTCTCAGTTAAGGTCAAGTTCCTTAATATCTCTAAAATATCGATGTTTTCAAAGTCCACTCCAAGTTCGGCACTGACCT
>CALWGA010000011.1 GCA_944377825.1 uncultured Clostridia bacterium
ATCATAGCACACAGCGTGCTTGGTTGCTCTATATGGCTTTTTTAAAGTTTTTGGGTCAACTCCATATTTCATAAACTCTTTCTTAACTAACTCAAATTTTCTCATAATTTTTCCTTTTTTATAAAAACTTTTAAAGTTTCAAAGTCGCATAAAAACTAAACAATCTCTATAACTTTGCCTTCTTTTATCGACCTTTGCACATCAATAACACGCTGATTTGATGAGCCACGCCATTCAAGAGTGAAGTTGTGGAGCTCGTCAACATACTGTCCGTCAACCACAACATCTAAATATTTCACTATCTCTTTATCTTTTAAATATTTGTCAAACAGATAGCCTGTCCACGCCCATAGGTTCTTTTCAGGAAATCGCTCTTTAAATTTTTTGGCAAGCTTTGTGACATCTTCAATATTCTTCGGATGCATAGGTTCTCCGCCAAGTATTGAAAGTCCTTCCACATTTTCGTTGTCACAAAGGTCGAGTATATGCTCCAAAACCTCATCGGTAAATTCTTTGCCACCATTAAAATCGTGCGTTTCAGGATTAAAGCAATTTTTGCAGTTAAAAGTGCAACCTTGAACAAAAAGTGACACACGAACGCCTGGACCGTTTGAGATGTCCATTTTCCTTATTTTAGCATATCTCATAATTTCACCTATTCGTCATCTTTGTTGTCGATGTGTAAAACTCTTTCCTTAATCTCTTGCGTTCTGCCCTTGTTCCAGAAGTTTGTGCCGATATAGCCACAGGTTCTTCTTGCGACATTAAGAGTGTTATGGTCACGGTTACCACAGTTTGGACAATACCATTCCAAATTGTCGTCAATGAGTATTTCGCCCGTATAACCACACTTCTGGCAATAATCGCTCTTTGTGTTAAGCTCGGCATACATGATATTGTCGTAGATAAATTTGATAACCTGCAAAACCACCTCTAAGTTGTTTTGAAGATTTGGCGTTTCGACATAGGAAACTGCACCGCCCGGGCTCAATCTTTGGAACTCGCTTTCAAGTTTGAGTTTTGAGAAGGCGTCAATCTCTTCAAACACAGGAACGTGGTAGGAGTTTGTGATGTAGTCCTTGTCTGTCACGCTCTTAACAATACCAAAGCGTTTTTTAAGACACTTAGCAAACTTGTAGGTGGTTGACTCAATCGGAGTGCCGTAAACACTGTAATCGATATCTTCTAGCTCTTTCCACTCCTTGCATTTATCATTCATCTTTTGCATAACTTTGAGAGCAAATTCCTTGCCCTTGCCGTTGTCGGTGTGACTGTGTCCTGTCATATATTTTACGCACTCATAAAGCCCTGCATAGCCGAGCGAAATGGTGGAATAACCACCATGTAAAAGTGGATGAACACTCTCGCCCTTTTCAAGTCTTGCAAGTGCGCCATATTGCCATAGAATCGGCGCAACATCGCTGGTGATTTTTGCAAGACGCTCATGCCTAATTTTAAGTGCCTTATGGCAAAGTTCAAGTCTATCTTCGTAAATCTTCCAGAACTCGTCAAAATCCTTGCCAGATGAGGGTGCCACATCGACAAGATTGATGGTTACAACGCCTTGATTAAATCTTCCATAATATTTTGGCTTGTTTGTCTTAGGGTCAACATATGGAGTAAGGAAAGAGCGACAACCCATGCAAGGATAACAATTTCCATTGCCATTTTTGTCGATTTTATATTTCAACATCATTTTTTCAGAGATATAGTCTGGAACCATGCGTTTCGCTGTGCATTCTGCGGCAAGTTTTGTAAGATAATAATACTTGCTGTTTTCGTGAATATTGTCCTCTTCAAGCACATACAAAAGCTTAGGGAAAGCAGGGGTTATGTAAACGCCTTTCTCGTTTTTCATGCCTTGAATTCTCTGCTTCAAGATTTCTTCGATAATCATGGCGAGTTCTTCTTTGTATTCTTCCGTTTCGCCAAGGTATAGGCAGACGCTCAAGAATGGCGCTTGTCCGTTTGTAGTTGTCATGGAGTTCACTTGATATTGGAAAGTCTGCACGCCGTCACGAATCTCACGCGCCACATCATCTTTGGCAAACTTAACACACTCTTCTTCTTTTAGTCCGCGGTCGCGATACATCTTTAAATACTTGTTGTAACTATCTCTAACGAATGGCGCAAGGTGTGTCATGGTGACGGTTGCTCCGCCATACTGACTGGAAGTTACCGCAGTAATAATCTGCGTGGCAATGGTCATGGCGGTTAAAAATTTGTGTGGTTTTTCAATCATAACGCCGTTGATGTTTGTGCCGTTTTGAAGCATATCTTCAAGATTGATAAGGTCGCAATTATGAAGAGCGTTCTGCGCGAAATAGTCAGCATCGTGAAAGTGAATAACACCCTCATCATGCGCCTTGACAACATCTTCAGGAAGCAAAAATCTTCTCGTGATGTCAGTGCTTGTGATACCTGCAAGATAGTCGCGCTGTGTGGTGACGATTCTCGCGTTTTTGTTGGAATTTTCGGTGTTCCAATATTCGCTTTCACCGTCGATAAGTTCCTTAATGGACTGGTCGGTAGTGTTGGCTTTTCTAACAAGCGCGCGTGTATATCTATATATGATATACTTTTTCGCAAGTTCATAGTGTCCATACGCCATGAGCTTCTCTTCGATGAAGTCTTGAATGTCCTCCACAAGAATTCTTTTCTTTTTTAGGGCGAGAATATCTTTGATAATATCACCGATTTCCTGTTCTGTCGCTCTTTCATCTTCTAGAACCTCATTGTTGGCCTTGCCGATAGCATTGACAATCTTGGTTTGGTCAAAGTCAACAATCGTTCCGTTTCTTTTAACTACTTGCATTTCTAACCTCCTGTTACAAGTTCTACCCCTATTTTAAAACACATATAGTGTTTTTGTCAACCAAAAATAACTAGATATTGTGTTTTTAACAAAAAAGTTATAAAATTCATAAATCCATAAATTTTAAAATATTTTTTAAAATCACGCTCGCGCGAAGCGGTCTAAAAGTAGGTTATATCTTCATAACAAAAGTGCAATTTAAAAATTTTTTGCCAAAATTCTATATCTATTCGCAAAACATTGGCACAAAAACCAAATGTAAAGTGAAGAGTGAAGGGAAAGCGTTGCTTTCCAGTGTAGGAAAGTCTTGCGACTTTCAGTGAAGAGTTGTGGAAAGTTTTAAAAATTCTAAATCAAAACCACTTTAAGTAGCGACAAAATCGCCAACGAAGTGCGATTTTCGTCTGGTCGCTAAAGGAGCAAACAAGCAAATGGTAAGACTTTTGGCATAAGACAAAAGACGAAATGTAGTGCAGTTTGCGACGCAAAAGTGAAGAACGAAGAATTGTGGAAAGATTTTAGATTATAATGCGAAAAATAGAAACAAATTTTAAAATCAAAACTTGTTTCTATTTTATCTTATACATAACATCATATTTAACATTGTCAACATTGTTTTTCAAAAATTCCACAAATGCGTCTATATTCATTGTTGAAAGCGCTGACCTATATCTTTCAAATTTTTTAACATCATATTTAATGTGAGTTATTTTCATAT
>CALWGA010000012.1 GCA_944377825.1 uncultured Clostridia bacterium
AGACGGCATTATTGGCGATATTAGAAAGAAAGAAGCATATAAAAAGCCAAGCGTAGCAAAGAAAGAAAAGAGCGAAGCTGCAAGAAAAAGAGCTAGAAAAAGAGGATAAAATTAAAAATCACGATTAAATATCGTGATTTTTTTATAATTTTTTTAATTTTTAATAAAAGTAAGTAATTTTTTAGTATGATTATAAATTTTAGTGACAATTTCGAAAATTAGATAATAATTTTAAAATTTTCAATTAATTTAAATGCTTAACAAATCGTCGCTTTCTATCTTATTTTAATCATTTTATAGATTGTTTAGCACGCTTTGAAGAAGAGCCTCATCGGAAAGAAGTTTTCCTGCACCCATGATGGTGACATAGTCGGTGTCGTCAGAGATGGCAACAGGATATTTTAAGTTTTGTTTAAAATAGTTGTCTAAGCCTTGAAGTTTTGCACATCCCCCGCACACAAGAATTTTGTTGTTGATGATGTCCGTCACAACCTCTGGCGGAAGGGTGTTTATTGTGGTATCGATGGCGCGGAGTATCTCGCTGTAAAACGGCTCAATGGCGTTTTTAAGTTCCATGGAATGAATGACCACCGACTTTGGCGACTTGGTTTTAAGGTCAACGCCCGTCACTTCCATATTCAAAGTGTCGTTATCATACAAACTTCCCACATCGTTTTTCAGCGTTTCCGCCGTTGGAAGCCCGATGACTAATTCGTCCTTAAAGGCAAGGTAGTTGACAATGGAAGCGTCGATAGACTTTCCGCCGACAGAGAGCGTGGCGCCTTTTAAGATATTCGACATGTTGACAACGGCAACATCGGTGTAGGTTCCGCCGATATTGACCACCATATTGACAGTTGAGCCGTCAATCTTTCGCCCTTCGCCGATGAGTGAGCATAAAACTGCTGGAATAATCTCAACTTGTCCCATATTGACCGCCTCGCACACGCGAAGGATGTTGTCCTTTTCACGCGCCGTTATTCCGCATGGAGCAAGGAAAAGCACATTATCCTCAAACTGCTTAAAGCCAACTTTGGAGAGTAAGTGTTTTAAAAGCACCACGCTATACTCAAAGTTCGAATGCTCGCCATAGACGCACGGCGTGAAAATTTCGATGTTGTCTTTGGTTTTGCCGATGAGTTTTTTTGCGTCTTGACCAAGTGCTATCACCTTATATCCCTCTTCTGTCGGCTCAGCGCCGACAAGAGTTGGTTCTTTAAGAGCAAGCCCTTGCCCTTTGACATAGATATTAGTATATCCGCCTCCCATTTCAATGGCATACTTAAACTTTTTCATATCTCCTCCTAAATTACAAACTGCGTGCGAATGACGCTTTCAGTTGACAAATCTATAGATGTCAGCGTGAACGATGTTCCTGCGTCCAGCGAATAGAGCGTTTCATATAAATCGTGACGTGTGGTGACGCTATGCGAAAAGCCGTTATAACTTATGCTTGTGATAAGATTGTTCTCTCTTAGCGTCACACCGTTCAGCGAAAAATCTTCCGTTAGATAGACGCCAGTTGAGTTGTTATAATAGTAAATTAAAGTGTCATCAAGCGTAAGCAATCTTCCATTAAAATATATTTGGTTTGTGTTTATCTCATAGAGTAAGTAGATGTAGAGTTCTTGCATATCAAAACCAGCGATTTCAATTTCATAATAATTGCCACTTTTCAACTTGGCTATTATATCGCCAACTTGCGAGGTTTCAACAGCATAATAATAGGCATTTTGAGAGTTGTCTTCATCCACCATATAGGCATAGGTCATTCCAACAAGTCTGCCAGATTTATTGAAAATTGCACCTTGTGAAGTCTCTTCATAGTTTGAAACATAATAACTTATGCTGTTTAAACATATGAAATCAACCACCGTCCGCTCGTCATATAAGGTTGTGACGTAACCTGTGGCACTTTCGACATCGCTTACGGCGTTCACATTTCCGTCCTCAAAGATGCTACCTATTGCCAAATACTCTCTTCCAAACACTGACGAACTTAAAGAGCCAGTTTTGACATATGGCAAATTAAGCGTTTTTTCAGCGCTAAAGTAGTCATATATCTTTATTATGGCAAGATTGTAAACATCATTTGAAAACACTAAATCTCCACTATAAATTGCTCCGCTTTTACTATACAGCAAAAGTTCTTCGCCGTTGTAACCATCAAAATTATAATTACAGGTTAAAACATAACCGCTTGCATCCACATTGACACCAACAAAACTCTCTTCGTTATACCTTATCTCATAGATAGAGTCTAAATACATATCGCCAAGCGCTTCATCGCTCATCAAGTTCCAAACGGAAAGTTTCCCAGTTATGTCGTTAGGTCTAGCATAATAAAAATAAAGAGCAACAGAAAAATAACAAAGCACAACACTTAAAAGTGCTATGCCTATGCCTAAAAAAACTTTTTTTACACCGCTATTTTCCGCCATTTTCCCTCTTAAATTATCTGCAAACTCTTTTTAAAGGTCTTTTTGAAATCGTCGGCAAGTTTCATGCTTTGCATAATCTCAAATGCTGGGTCGCTTTTAACCACTGTTTTCATTATGATGGAGTCGCCTAAAATGTCACAGATGATGTCTTGAATGACATTCTTTCGTGAAGCGTTGAGGTTGACTGCAAGTTTAACCAAAACGCCCAATTTTCTTATGGCGTCCACATCCTCGTCGGTCAAAACTTCCTTGTATTTCATAATCTCTGGAAGGTTGAAATTGTCTAAGTTTTGGCACTGACAAGCAAAACTTGCAATCAAAATATCCTTTTGAGACGCGCCCACAATGCCGGAATTTAAAATGGCATAGAAACCATGTTTTTCGTAGTTTTTATAGTCGATAAACTTGCCTGCGTCGAACATATATGAAGCAAATTTAAGCGGTTTCACATAGTTTCTTGGCAGTTTATGCACCACCTTTAATTGTTTGAAAAGAAGAATTGCCATGTTGTAGACGTTATAGTTGATAGAAAGCCCTTCCTTTTTAAATTCGTAGTAGTTATCAAGGCTATTTAAAACCAAATCGCTGTATTTTTCAGTTGGCGAGCCTACCAAATTTTCGATAATCTTGCCCTCCATTTTGTCAGCGTCGGTGACCGCAAGTTCGTTAACGCCAAAGAAATCATAGATGGCACTAATGACCGCAAGTCCACCCTGCAAACTGTCACTGCCCTCAAAAGAAAGCCCTTTGACCTTCTTAATTTTTTCAACATCAAGTTCCTTGGAGAAAGCAACGACCTTGTCTACTCCCTCTTTTGTTAAAATGTAGTTGTTGTCAACATCGATTGGATATCTTAAAAGTTTTTTGCTGATTTTTGCAATGTCGAGAAATGGCACGCCCGCGCCGACCATGCTCTCTTCTTCCAAATTGACCACAAAAGGACATGCCTTCAATTCCTTTTTGAAGAAACTCATCATATCGTCAAACTTTGAATATTTAAGAGTCAAATTGATGTAACCATAAGGCACAACGAAAGACTCTGTGACATTGCGTCTGTTATACTTTAAAATATATGTGTTATAGCCAGTGACATACACGCATACACCTTTTGAAAGGTCAATCTTGGTGTTCACTGCCTGATATATATCCTTAATCACCTCGTCATTGCCTGTCAAAGTGAAATTCATACCGGTGTGCGTGTAAATCTCGTCGAGTAGTCCGCGGTAATTTCGCGCTTTCACGATGATATTCGATGCAAAAGCAATCATCTTCGAAACATTGTATGTCTCAATCGTGTAGCGATAGATGTTTAAAATCTTCAAAATGTCAGTTCTCGATTTCGGCGAAAAAAGACAATCCTTTGAAATGTCGTTCGTTAAATCGTATTGATTGACAACATCTTCAAGCACGCGATAACGCCCTTGCCTGCTCTGCACAATTTTAAGTTCCAACTTTCTTTCAGTGAATTCAATAAATGCGATATTTTCCATAATCCAACCTCTTCTTAGTCTAGTTTGATAGCGCTGACTGGGCAACTTGCCTCGCATGCTCCGCAGTGGATACATTTTGCCTTGTCGATAACAGCCTTTCCGTCGCTATCAAAACTGATGGCGCCAACTGGACAGATTGCAACACAAGTTCCGCAACCGATACATTTTTCTTTATTAACCATATTTTGCCTCCGTGTAAATCTACTAGATAAATATAGCATAAAAAAGAGATTTTGTCCACTATTTTTTTGCAATATGCCCTAAAAATCTTTAAAAAGTGAAAAACGAAGAGTGAAGGTGAACCGCTGGTTCACAGTGAAGAGTTGTGGAAGAGATTTTAATAGTTTATTTCATTTTATACACACCGACTAAGACCAAACAAAATCAAAAATTTATTTTAGAGAGTGAAAGTGTAGCGTTGTGGGAAAAGTGGAATTGATTATGGAATGGATTATAGTTATATAAAACCTTTCCACAACTCTTCACTGAAAGTCGTAGACTTCCCTTCACTGCGAGCCAACGGCTCGCCTTCACTCTTACTATTTACTAAACGATTTTTCATTATCATAAATTTAACTTTTATATTTGCTTATTTATTCTGCTTTTTCTTGCCCTTTTTCTTGTCCTTTTTAAAAACCTTAACAAGTTCTATCACAGCAAGTATGCAAAGAAAGATGCCAAAGCCGATTTTGAGTATCCTTGACGGCAAAATGCTCATGCAAAGCGCTCCGATAACCGAAAAAATCATGCCAAAAGCGATTATCCAGCCGATATGCTTTGTCACTATGTAGCCATTTTTATAGTGAATAAACATGGAAAACAGCGCCATAACCAAAAAACTTATCAAGTTTATCCCCTGACTTAACTTTTGGTCAAAGTTTAAAAATATGGTGAGTATTGGGATTAACAGCGTTCCACCGCCCATGCCCATACCGCCAAACAAGCCAGAGATTATGCCTGCAAGCACATATAGAAAATATATCATAGAAACCTCCAATAAATTGGTGCGGACACCAACTCCGCTTAACGCGGGCACGGGAAGAACTTTCTTCCCTAACCTCTACTCCGTTGGTTTCCCATCCCATTCCTCTTCCACGAGTGTGATTTTTAATTTTCTAAGTTGGGCAAAGCCCGCCTATACGAAAATTAAAAATTGATTGAGAGTGCGCAGGCATGGTGTTGATAGTTAAATGAAAGGTGATGGATAAACGCAAGTGTATAAAGGAAGAGTGAAGGAAGAATTTTTAAAACTTTATTCATTCTAAAATCCAAACTTGCTTTTTCCACAACGCGTCGCTAACGAACTCCAAATCAATTTTTGATTTTGCGAAGCGACCGAACTACGTTCGGCGAGCATAAATCAAAAATCAAATGGGGTTCCTCGAAAATGTTTATCATTTTTGGGGTTAAGGAGTAAACAAACGAATGGTAAGTGGTTTGAATACTTTCAAAGCACGAAATGAAGTGCCGTTTGCGACGCGGAAGAGGATTGCGAAACCGAACTTTTAGCGGTTAGGATATGTTTGCATATCCGTGTCCGCGTTCAGCGGAGTTGGTGTCTGTCCTAATTTCTTATATTATCAGCCTCACCCCTCCTGCCAGCATGATGAGTGCAAATATCACCCTGAGTGCCTTTGGTGGAAGAATTTTGAGAGCAAACGAGCCTAAAATTCCGCCTGCAACAACGCCTAAGCCAACCGTGACAAGTGGAATGGTCTCCACCGAGCCAGAGAGAAGATATATTATGGCGCTTATGAAAGAAATCGGGAAAATGATGACGATTGCTGTCGCATGAGAATATTTACTCTCCAAATGAAGCACATTTTCAAGAAGAGGAACGCATATCATGCCACCGCCTCCGCCAAAGAAGCCGTTTAAAAAACCTATTATCGCACCGCATAGGATAAGCAAACTGACCTCTTTAACAGACAATTTTTCTTCCTTTTTAGTGGAAAAAGCCCGACTTGTATCCAAATTTTTCGACATCATACTCATATTATTGATATTTTTTAAAAAAATATTTGATTTTATAGAATATTTGTATTATAATAAGATAGTTAATTTAATTCTACAGGTGGTTTATGAAAAAACTTAAAGTATTCAATCTTAAATTTTGCTTAATCATATTAGCACTCCTTATGCCTATAACGGTCACTGGAATTGTGGCAACCTTTTTTCAAAACCCGGCTTACGGCGAAACAGGTTATCTTAGAAGTTATGTTGAAGAGGTCAGTGTCACAAACAACAACTTCAACAGTAGCACGATTAACTCAATAAGCGAAAGTCCATCTGGTTGGTCAAAGATTGTCAACAATTTAACCTCAACGGCAGGAATTATCAATGTTGGTTCAAATTTTGATAACTACAAAAACTCAACCTATCGCCTTTCGGTTAATCCGTCTAGTTATTCTTCTGACAATCAAATTTTGATGATAAACAGTAAAACCAACATCAACAACAAAAATGTCACACGCGAAGGTTTTGAATCTAACACTATTTCGCTTGACGCAAATTCTTATTACTCCTTCCAAGTTGCCTTCAAGAGTGACACAAACTATGAAAACGACACATCATATGTTTACAGAGGCGATTTAAGTAACTCCGTGAATGTCACAAGTGCAAGATACAACGATGTTGAATTCGGCGATAATAACTATGTTCAAATCACATATAACGGCTCCACTTTCTATGTCAACAAAAACTTGACAAGCGCTGGAACACTTCAAAACGCTTTCACAACAAACAGGGCTTTCTATGCGGATGATGAGTATGTTGGATATAACTATAAGGCAAGCGAAGAGAGCGAAAATCTCACCATATATTCAAGAATGGCAGATGCAGAAAGCCTAACGATATCAAGTGGAACAACGATGTATCTCGACCCGCAGGAAGAAGAATCAAGAACACAAGATGAAGATGTGACAATCGACATGGAAGATGTGGAAATTCGCGATGATGATTATCTATATGTCAATATTGACGGCAGACAATTCTATGTTGACAAAACTGATGTAAACTATAATTTTGGTGCTGGCGTAGAATATTTCAACTCCACCATCAACTTCACGCCTAACACCACAAACCAAAACTCTGGAAGTTACAGTGTTGACGCAGGAACGGCATATTACGCACAGAAAACAATCTATAACAACCTAAACGAATATGGCGTCGGCTCCATCTATCTTAAAGGACTTGTCGACGAGAACGGAGACGAGGTTGAGTTAAAGTTTGAAAAAATTACCTCAACCGAATGGACAACCTTCTATTTCTACATCGTAACTGGCGACGAAGCGCAAGAAGTTACCCTTGAACTATGGCTCGGCGGCGAGGATGCAAGAAGCACAGGTGTTGTCTACTACGATGCAGTTGAGGTGAACAAATATAGCGAAAACGCCTTCTATCAAAACTATCAACAAATGAAAGACAAAACCTACACTCAAACAAATGAAGCAAATGGCAATGTAAATGAAATTGCTTGCACTCAGTTTAAGAGTTTTGAAGTTGATAAATCTTTAAATGTTGGCGCAAATCTTAACTTTGAAGACGATTTTGGCGTGAATGCACTTGGCGGATGGACAAAAGAAGGAAGCGGAAACGCGAGAGTTATCTCTCTCGACACACTTGAAGGCTTTGAAACGACAACTGGATACGACTTTGTTGGCTCTAACTTAAGTGTTGACGCAATAATCGACGAATATGGCAACATTGAAATTAACAGTAACAGACAAGCCATGGCACTATGGGCAAACAACAACTATGTGGCAGTTAAGTCTAAGGACATCGAGATTAAGACACATAAGATGTATAAAGTCACCGCCTACTACAAAATCTCTGAAATCACTGGCACCGCATACTTGACAATTCAAGAGAACGACAATATCTACAAAGAAATTCCGCTTTTAAATGAAAATAACTACACCTTGGCAAGTGGAAGCACCTCGGCAACAAGTAACGCAAGCAACAATTTCACAAACAACTATGGCACAATGGAAATCTACATCAAATGCTCTGAACTCTATAACTCATCGATAAACATCGTGCTTTCGCTTGGAAATAGCGGAGAAACCGCAACAGGTTGTGTGATTTTTGATGATATTTCAATCGAAGAAGTCGGCTACACAGAATTTTCGACAGCGGAAGAAGATGGCGATACCATTGTCACAATCAACGAAAACACAACCGAGCAGTCGATAGCAAACGGAAACTTCAACTCCACTCGGGATGAGGACGGAAACTATCCACTCTCGCCTAGCGACTGGACAATTGAAAGTGGAAGCGGACTTGTCTACGGTGGCGTTATCAACACTAAAGACAGCGAATACAATTCCTATTACAACCTATATCGTGAAAACCTAGATTTAGGAAGCGAAAATCCATATCTTTGGGCAGTTGTTGGAAATCCACTCAACACAAATAACTCCAGCGAATACTACAACAACATCTTGATGTTAAATAACTACACGGCGGGTTATCAGTCTTTAACATCTCCAACCTTCACACTGAATGCAAATTCTTACTACAACTTGACCTTTAACTATAAAACACTTTCAACAAACGAAAATAGACCTGCAAGTTTCAATGTGAGTGTTTATAACGAAGACGGCGTGCTTCTTTACGAAGAAGAAAATGTGACAAGTGACAGATGGCAAACATATCAAATCTATTTTGAAACCTTCACAGGTGCTGAAAATGTCTATATCCAAATCGACTTTGGAACCAGCGCAAACAGAATGTCAGGATATGCATACTTCGACAACTTTGAACTTAACTCCATGGAAGCGGAAGCATATGACGAAATTAGAGACACAAACGCCAATATCGTTGATATGACCGATTTCTATATGCACCTGCCAACCAACACTGTGACCGATGACCTACAAGATTTCACCTCTGGTGCTTACACCACATCTGGCTATGACGATGGTAAGCAAGGCGGAATTGTCGACGCAAGTTACTTTGACGACAACCACATCTTTAAAGTGGACACAGAAGAAGAGGATACACGCGTTTTCGTTCTTCAAACAAAGTCAAACACCACCTACACAATCGACAGCATCTTCACCTTTGACTTGACGAGTGGAAACTACTACACGCTCTCCTTCAAACTTAAAACCAACTTTGCTTATCAAACCGCGTCTCAAGATGTTGATTTAGAGGACTTTGACTTTGGCGGAATTGTTGGACTATCTGGCTTCGACTATATGACAAACCTAGTCTCCAACGACGAATACACCGAATACACCCTATATATCTACTGCACTGAAGATACATCATCCACTCTTCACATAGGGCTTCAAAGTGACGATTTCTACACCACAGGAACCATGGTTCTATACGATTTAAGTTTCACAGAGATTTCGTCCGACGAAGATAACGCAAGCGAAGGCTATGACAGCGCAGTTGACGCAATGGAAAATAGTAGTTATGACATCAATGAAGACCACGTCTTTGCAACACAAACCGCTTCTAGCGATAGTTCAGATGACAGTTCTGACTCAGACACAGGAAGCGATGCAACAAACGATAACAACAACGATTTCACTTGGCTACTTCTTATCGCCTCCCTTATCACAGGACTTGCCATTATAATCGCCATTGTTGGTTACTTTATGAGAAGAGTTAAGATTAAGAAGATTGAAACAAAGCGTAAAGAGACCTACGATCGCAAAGGCACCATCCATAGAGATGTTATAAGAAAAGAGGCTGAAGAAGAGAGAAACAAAGAGGTAAGCGAACTTGAAGCAAACATTCAAAAGTTTGAAAACGAACTCAACTCTCTTGAAAAAGAGCATAAAGAAAAGGTTGTGAAACTTAGAGAAGAAGATAAGGCTGAGATTTCAAAAGCAACCGAAAAAGAATTCAAACTCTTCGCACAAAAGCGCTCTATCATAAGTGAAAAGATAGAGGTTCTTAAACATCAACTTGAAAATATCAAGTCACCTGAATATCTACTATCACTTGAAAGAAAGAAATATCTTGAAGCAGAGAACAAACAAAAGGCTCTTAAAAAAGAAAGCAAATCTAAAAACTCTAAAAAGGATGTAGAAGATAAGAAGAGCGCAAATGCTGATAAGAAAACAAAAGATAAGAAGAGCGATGTTGATACGAAGAATGATGAGGATAAAAAGAAAAAAGATTAGCGGTCGCTAATCTTTTTTATATGTATATTTTAACCTTATTATATAGTGATAGTTTTCTATAAATCAACGAATTTTACTATTGCTAAATTGATTTTTAAATCAATAATTTGTCAAATAAAAAAAGCACATTTAATGTGCTTTTTTCTTAGCAGTCGATAAGACGCCAAATTCGGCCGTTTATTATCATCATAACAAGGTCTACAAGCCAGATGATGTTCCAGCCTAGGAGAATTCTAACGATTGCTGCCACAATCTTTCCTTCTGCAATTCTTGTAACAAAGCCTAAGATGAATGCTGTTACAGGAATGATTGCAAGAATGATGCTTAGAACTCTATTCCAGCCAAAATAATCCTTTCCGTATTTTGCCATATCGCCCTCCCTTATTTATATAATACATCATTTCAACAAAATAAACTAGTGTTTTACATAAATTATTTAAAAAATTTTTAGTTTTTTTGTTCTGTTAGATTTAACTTATTTTATTATATTTTTTTCAACCACTATTTTTCAACACTTGAGCCGTTATTATCTTTTTTAACTAACTCGATGATAATCAAAACCGCATAGACAATGATTTCTGCAATCGCCACAATGCCTGAAATTATCTTGTAGACATCATAGGCAGTTGAGCCATAGTATCCGCTAAAAAACCACCAAAGTGATTATAGATTAAAAGCACGGCGCTGATTGCGGTGAAAATCAATGTGACTATCAAAGTGAGTTTTGCAGTCTTCTTTAATTCTTCGTTTTCACTTTTAATGAAAACATATCCGCCGACAACCGCAAACGCAATAAAACTCAAATATCCGCTTAAAAGCACGAACACTTTTTTCAATTTTTCGTTCATTTTTTCCTCCTAAACCTTGTTAATAAAATATGAAATTAGTTTTCTTTTTGACAAAACTTGTGATATTTAATTTGTTTATGAATCTGACTTGTCGTCATTTAAACTTTCGTTTTAATTTGGAGTTGTCTCTTGCAAATCTTCCACGCTGGACAGCATAAGTTTATCTTCAATCGTCTTCTTTTCATTTATGTCCTTTATTTTTAAAAAGTTTCTATATGTCCGTTTGAATATGTGAATGTAATCACTCCCTCAGTAGAAATTGTGGCTAAAATTTGGTCACGGACATTATTTTGAGTATAGTCAATCACAAAAGTATCGTCATTGTCGCGCTTATACATTCTGTAAACGCCCTCTTTAAGCGCTCCATTATCCTTAAACTGCAATTCAAACTCTGTGCGATTTCTTTCTCGCTCCATTTCCACTTCTGTTTTGCTGACTATGTCACCGTTCTTAACTATTGTGTACTCATATTCAACCTCATCGTTTTCCACACTTTGTTCAACCACGATGTAGTTTTCTCTATTGGTTCTTGAATATGTTGTAAATTCTATGGATGCCTCTTCTTCGTTTCCTTCTTGTTCAAATTCGCGTTCGCCGTGCACCTCATATTCTTCATCACCAAACACTAAAACCCCATCAAGAGTAGAAGAAACTTCAAGTTCCAACTCCCCGTCATCAATCTCCTTTTCTGTTTCTTTATTTATTTCATTGTAATACATCTTATATACAACAGTTTCTCCTCCCACACTTGGAACAGAAATCGTCATACATAAATTATACATCCCAAAATATTTATCATCGCTCGGAGTGTTTACAACATCCTGCTCTAATCCATTTCCAATAAGCATACCATTAAACATTTCAAGATAGTTTTTAACGCCTTGAACATCGTCATCAGTAAAGTGACTAGGTCTTGTTGTTTCATTCTGAGCGCCAGCCTCAGCATCTAAATCATCAAGATACATAACTGATGAAACAGCACTCATAGCATACACATCTTTTGCAACTACATCAACATCGCTAGATTTCCCTCCGCAACCAGCAAGTCCCAAACCAAGTGGCAAACAAAGCGCACCAATAGCAAGCGTTGTAAATATTTTTTTCATATTAACCTCCTTAAAAACATTATTCCATAAAGTTTTTAAAATTGTCAAGGAAAATTAATAACATTTTTTGTTGAAAAATTTTTATATTAAACGAATTTTTTATTATTTAAAAAGTCCACCATTAAAGTGGACTATAAAATTATTTCTTAAGTTCGATTTTCATAAAGTTCTTTTTACCTTTTTTGAGTAAACATATTCCGTCTTTGAAGTCCTTTTTGTCCACAACATAGGCAAAATCTTTCACAACCTCGCCGTTCACGGATATTGCGCCTTGCTGGCACATTCTTCTTCCTTCCGATTTTGTTGGCACAAGATTGGAGTTAAACAAAAGGTCATTTAAAAGAACTGGTGTGCTTTCAAGAACATAAGTTGGAGCGTTGTCTAAACTCCCCTCTCCGCTAAACAATGCCCGCGAAGCCTCCTCGGCAATCTTGGCGTCCTCTTCGCCACGGACGAATTTTGTAAGTTCATATGCAAGTCGCTTTTTTGCACTCACTATATCCGTTTTCACCATCTCGCGAATTTCTGGCATAGGAATGTCGGTGAATAGTGCAAACATCATCTCAACACAAGCGTCAGGGGTTTGATAAATGCCTTGATAAAAATCGTATGCCGAAATCTTGTCCTTATCTATCCATATCGCGCCCTTTTCGGTTTTTCCCATCTTCTTCCCTTCTGGCGTCAAAAGAAGTGGATTTGTTGCTCCGACGATGTCGATATTCGTGCCGTTTTCGTAGTTCAACTTTCTTGCAAGTTCCACGCCAGCAACGATATTTCCCCATTGGTCAGCGCCACCCCATTCAAGCACACAGTTGTGCGTCTTATTAAGATGAATGAAGTCGTATGCTTGCATCGGCATATAGCCAAGTTCGAAAAGCGTCAATCCGCCTTCCTTTATGCGATTGGCATAAATCTCGTTTGCTAACATCTTGTTAACATTAAAGTGCCTGCCGATATCACGCATGAAGTCGATGTAACTAAGATTTTCAAACCAGTCTTTGTTGTTGACAATCTCCGCCTTATTTTCGCCTTCAAAGTCCAAAAAGACCTTTAAGGAGTTTTTGATTTTTTTGATATTGTCGTCAATCGTCTCTTTATCAAGCACCTTTCTCATCTCGCTTCGCCCTGTTGGGTCGCCGATAGACGCAGTGGCTCCGCCCATCAAAAGCACCACCTTGTGCCCTGCCTGTTGAAATCTACGCATAATGCAATATGGCACGCAGTGACCGATGTGCAAACTTGATGCCGTTGGATCAGTTCCTTCATAAAGAGCGATAGGTTTGCCACTTTCTAGCAGTTTTTTAAGTGCCTCTTCATCGGTGCATTGATAAAGAAGCCCACGCTCCTTTAATGTGTTATATAAATTTGTGTCAACTTTTTTCATATTTTCTCCTAACAAAAAAGCGCGCCATCCTAAATTTTTAGGACGAAGCGCGCGCTCGTGGTACCACCTAAATTCGGTTAAAAAACTGCACTTTTGCTCGTTTTTGAGTAAACTCAAAAATCTTCGCTTATGTTTGTTTTTTAACCTTTGCGACCAAACGAAAACGCACTCTACTTTGTTTCGTTGGCGTTTTGTCGCAACTTAAAGAGGTTTTGATTTTAAACATAAGCATATAAGATGCCTTTTAACCCTTATTATGTCCGTTCGTGGACAGACGCAAAACTTGAAATGGTTGTAATTCGTCACATCTCTGCTGAGATTTTTCACCCACCAATCTCTCTCTGCAAGTCACAAAATATGACTACTTTTTCCACTCCGCCATTTTGATTTACTAATGCATTTTAACATTAAAAATATCCTTAGTCAATTAAAAAATGCAAAATTTTATATTTTTAATGAAATTTTTTTATATTTTTTATAGTTTTTTCTTTTTATTTCTTACTTAGTGCCACAGCAACGGCTAGCGAAACGGTTGCGCCGACCATTGGATTGTTGCCCATGCCGATAAATCCCATCATGGCAACGTGTGCTGGCACTGAAGAACTGCCAGCGAATTGTGCGTCACTGTGCATTCTGCCGATGGTGTCAGTCATGCCGTAACTTGCAGGACCGCAACGCATATTGTCTGGATGAAGTGTTCTGCCTGTGCCACCGCCGGAAGCAACTGAGAAATACTTTTTGCCGTTCTCTACGCACCACTTTTTGTAAGTGCCAGCAACTGGATGTTGGAAACGGAGTGGGTTTGTGGAATTTCCAGTTATCGACACATCCACGCCCTCATGTTGCATGATAGCCACGCCCTCAGAAACATCATAAGCGCCATAAATTTTAACATCTCCTCGCTCACCGCTTGAAAATCTTTTCTCTCCTAAGATTTTAAGAGTTTGGCTATCTCTATCAAAAATCGTGTTCACATATGTGAAACCATTGACGCGTGCGATGATGTATGCCGCATCCTTGCCAAGTCCATTTAAAATGACTTTAAGTGGAGTTTTTCTAATCTTATTTGCTGTGCGAGCAATTCCCATAGCACCCTCTGCCGCAGCAAAACTCTCATGTCCTGCCAAGAAACAGAAGCATTTTGTGTTTTCGTCAAGTAATCTTGATGCCAAATTTCCATGGCCTAAGCCTATCTTTCTTTCATCAGCAACAGAACCAATTGTGCAGTAGGCTTGAAGCCCTTCGCCGATTTTTTCGGCAGCCTCGCACGCATTTTTAGGATTCGATTTAAGTGCAATCGCCGTGCCAAGTGCGTATGCTTCCACCGCATTATCAAAGCAAATAGGCTGAATTTCACGCACAATTTTCTCAACATCAACGCCGTTCTTTAAACAGAAATTTTTAGCGTCCTCTATATCTTTCAAATTATATTTTTTCAAAGTTTCAACCGCTCTATTCATCACACACCTCTTGGATTGACAAATTTTTTACCTTCATTGAGGCGTCCATAGGTCTTTGTCGACTTTTCAAAAGCCTGTTTGCAGGTCAAATTTTCATCGCTCTGCATATTTTTTAGCAGTAAGCCTAGGTTTACATACTCATAACCTATTACCTCACCATTTTCGTCTAATGCCATTCTTGTGATGTAGCCCTCGGTTAAATTTAGGTATCTAACACCCGTCTTTTCTGTTGAGAATATAGTTCCAACTTGGCTTGTCTTATATTTTCCTAAATCTTCCATAGAAGCGCCTATCTCAAGGCCTCCCAGCGAGAAAGCCGACTGACTTCTGCCATAGACAAGTTGCAAAAATAGGTTTTTCATCGCGTCATTGATAGCGTCACAAACTAGGTCGGTATTTAGCGCTTCTAAAAGCGTCTTTCCAATAAGAATTTCGCCTGCCATTGCCGCTGAATGTGTCATGCCGCTGCAACCGATGGTTTCAACAAGCGCCTCTTTGATTATGCCGTTTTTGACATTTAATGTCAGTTTGCAACAGCCTTGTTGTGGCGCGCACATTCCACATCCATGCGAAAATCCAGAAATCTCACTAATTTCCTTCGTTTGGTCCCATTTTCCTTCCTGTGGAATAGGAGATGGACCATAGCCTTTCATGTTTTTAACACAGTTATCCATTTCTTCTCCTTTTATTACCACATATATTTTATCAAATCTTATATCATTTTCCAAATGAAATGCCACAATTTTTTAATTTTTACTAAGATATGTCAGCATGGTGTTTCCATACCGCTTTTCGTCATAGATAACAAATGGAGAATAATCGAATGTGTCCTTTTTGTCATGCTCGCAGACTATCACGCCGTCATCATCAAGTTTGTCATAGAGTTTTGGGATGACCTTCTCATAAAGTCCACTTTTATACGGTGGGTCAAGCAAAATCAAATCAAATTTTTCTTGGCATTTGTCTAAATAGGTAAGCGCGTCGCATTTGATAACCTTTGCACTAGTGCTCACCGCCTTTAAATTCTCTCGCGTCATTTTGCAACTTCTATAGTCTTTGTCAACAAAGATAACTTCGCTTGCTCCTCGGCTTAACGCCTCAATCCCAAGTGCGCCAGTGCCACAAAAAAGGTCTAAAACTCTTTTATTTGGAAGAAAAAATTGCAGTTTCGTGAAAAGTGCCTGCCTAACCTTATCCGTCGTCGGACGGATATGCTCAAACTTGTTTTCACTTAGCCTTCTTCCCTTAAATTTGCCAGAATCTATTCTAATCATGTTCAAATTATATCAAATTTAAGTTAGCGGACAAAGTGATTTTTCAAAATGATGTATTTTTGCTTTTAAATAATAAAAAGGCTTAATAATTATAAAGAAAATCAAGCCTTTTTATCCTTATCGTCTTAGTTTAATATGCAACTCTTTTAACTGTTTGTCGCTCGCTTCAATAGGTCCGCCCATCAAAACATCTTGCGCTTTGCTGTTCATTGGAAATGGCACAACATCGCGGATGTTCGATGTGCCTGTCAAAAGCATTAAAAGTCTTTCAAAACCTGGAGCAACTCCCGCGTGTGGTGGGGCGCCGTATTGAAAAGCGGTGTAAAGTGCACCAAAACGCGACTTTATCTCATCTTCGCCATAGCCGACCATTTCAAAGAGTTTAAGCATGATATCCTTGTCGATATTTCTAACCGCACCAGAAGCAATTTCATAACCGTTTGCCACTAAATCGTATTGATAGGCAAGGATGTCAAGTGGATCGCATTTTTCTAACTCTTCTTTTGTCGCCTTCGGCTTATTGAACGGATTGTGGCAAAATTCCAACTTTCCTTCGTCATTTAATTCAAACATAGGAAAGTCCACTATCCAGCAAAACTCAATCTTTGATTTATCGATTAAGTTAAGCCCTTCGCCCACTTCAGAACGAAGGCGTCCAGCAAGTTTATAGCACTTTTTGGAGTTCTCGTCGGCTATCACAAAGATGTCGTCGCCAACTTTTGCCTTTGTTTTTTCAATTAAATCTTGGCATTCCTTTTCGGTTATAAACTTGACAATAGGTCCTTTAAGCGAGCCATCTTCCTGCACTCTCACCCACGCTAAGCCCTCTGCGCCTTCGCCCAGCATGATGTTTTGAAGTCTCTCAAAGAAACTTCTTGGCTTATCACTCGCATTGACGGAAAAGCCCTCCACCGTTCTATCCTTAAACGCCTTAAAAGTGGTGTTTTTAAAAACATCTTCTAGTCCCGTCATGACGATTGGGTTTCTTAAATCTGGCTTGTCAGTGCCATATTTTTCCATCGCCTCTTTAAATGGTATCTTTTTGAACGGAGTGTGACCATATGGAAATTTGCTGAACTTTGAAAAGAGATTTTCTATCAATTTCTCGACGACAACAAAGACATCCTCTTGTTCCGCGAAACTTATCTCCAGGTCGATTTGATAGAAATCGCCAGCGAGCCTATCCGCACGCGGGTCCTCATCTCGAAAGCATGGTGCGATTTGAAAGTATTTGTCCACTCCACCACACATCAAAAGTTGCTTAAATTGTTGCGGAGCCTGTGGAAGAGCATAGAATTTGCCCTTATGCACACGACTAGGCACAAGGTAATCTCTCGCGCCTTCCGGGCTTGGCACTGTCAAAATCGGCGTATTCACTTCGATGAAACCTAAACTTCTTAAAAACGCCCTCGTTTCAAACGCCACATCGTCGCGGAGTTTAAGCATATTTTGCATTCTGTCGCTTCTTAAATCAAGGTAACGATATTTCAGCCTTACT
Organism: uncultured Clostridia bacterium; assembly: GCA_944377825.1. Classification (GTDB taxonomy): domain Bacteria; phylum Bacillota; class Clostridia; order Christensenellales; family UBA1242; genus Caccovivens. The sequence goes on from CALWGA010000012.1 coordinate 17,642, forward strand.
TCTTCGTTTGTTTTGTAACTCTCTTCAATGTCAAGTGGAAGCATATGTTTGGACCTTGATAAAACTTCCATTTTTTCAATTTCCACTTCCACTCTACCCGATTTTAGCACCTTGTTGACGGTCTCTTCGTCGCGTAGCACCACCTTGCCGGAAACAGAGATAACACTCTCTCTTGCAAGTGAAGTTAAAAGACTGTCATCGTGCGTCTTAAGTTGCACAACACCGCTCTTGTCGCGAAGGTCGATAAAGACAATACCGCCGTGGTCGCGAACCGTCTTTACCCAGCCAGCCAGCGCCACCTTTTGCCCTATAAGTTTTTCATCCACATCGCCTAACATTATCGTTCGATACATATTTTCCTCCTAGTCAAACCTTTCTTTTAATTTTTTCATAACCTCTTGTGCGTTGGCTTTGCCTCGCGTCTCTTTCATGACCTGCCCAACAAGGAAATTTAATATTTTTGTGTCTTTTTCCTGTTTATACTGACTTACAACATCGCTCTTTTCTGTTAAAATTTTATCAAGTATCTTTTCCACAACATCGTCTGACAAATCTGACATGATACCTCTTGCCTTTGCCTCGTTTTCAGCATTTAAACCAGTTCCCCAAATGGAAGAGAGAAGTTCTTTTCCGGCATTTCGTTGCACTTTACCCTCGTCCACCGCTTTGACTATCCACACAAAGTTTTCCGCGTTAACCTTAATTGGCTCACGATTTTTGGTCTTTGCTAAAACTTCTGTTGCTATCCAATTCGACAAAGTTTTTGGCTTGTTATACAACTTCAAACTATCATTGAAGAAATCTGAAATTTCCTTTTCGGCGAGAATGACATCGGCGTCATATTCTGTTAAGTTATATTCCTTTATATATTTTTCTTTCAACTCTTTTGGAAGTGGTGGCATATTTTCTTTAATCTTTTTTATCTCCGCGTCACTGATATTGACTGCTAAGAGGTCTGGGTCAGGAAAATATCTATAATCCTCGCTATTTTCCTTTGTTCTAAGCGTGTAACTTTCGCCCTTGTCATTATCCCACCTGCGCGTCTCCTGCATAACCATGCCACCGTCGTCCAAGATGTCCTTTTGTCTTTCAATTTCATATTTTATCGCACGGTAGACGGATTTGAAGCCCATTATGTTTTTCATCTCCACTTTTGTTCCGAACTCTTTACTTCCTTTCGGCTTTAGACTGACATTGACATCCGCGCGCATCTGCCCTTTTTCCACTTCGCAGTCGGCAACGCCCGCATAGACATATATCTGCCTAAGTTTAGTTAAAAACTCAATCGCCTCTTCGGCACTTTCGATATGTGGCTCTTTTAGTGCGTCCGTCACAAGTTCGATAAGTGGCACTCCGCCACGGTTATAGTCTATCATTGAGATATTGCCCTGATGAATAAGTTTGCCTGCATCCTCCTCTAGGTGTATTCGGTTGATAGGGATTTCCTTATCAAACACTCTTAGATGTCCATTTATGCATATCGGCTTTTCAAGTTGGCTGATTTGATAGGCTTTAGATAGATCCGGATAAAAATAGTTTTTTCTCTCAAATATGGCGGTGTTGTTTATCTCGCAGTTGAGTGCAAGCCCAGCGCGTATCGTCTGCTCGACCGCCTTTTTATTTAAAATAGGAAGCGCTCCCGGAAAACCCATGCACACAGGACAGCAGTTACTGTTTGGCGAACTGCCATAAGCATTTTTGCAAGCACAAAAGCATTTTGTTTTAGTCTTTAACTCAGCGTGGACTTCAAGCCCTATAACAACATCATATTGCATATCATTCTCCTATTTTTCTTCGATAAATTTTGCTAACTGGTAGATTTCTCTTTCCTTAAAGACGTCGCCCATAATCTGCACGCCAAGTGGCAGTCCGTTTTCGCCTTTTCCAAACGGCACCGAGAGCGACGGAATGCCCGCGATGTTGGCAGTAACTGTGAAGATGTCCTCTTTGTAGGTGTCAACAGGATTTTGTGACTTACTGCCGATTTTAAACGCCTCGCCAATAGTTGTCGGCATGATAATGTAGTCACACTCTAAAAACGCCCTTTTAAACTCCTTTCTTATCTCTGACTGCAAGCGTTTGGCTTTTTTGTAATATGCGTCATAGTAGCCCGACGAAAGCACAAAGTTGCCAAGCATTATTCTTCTTTTCACTTCCTTGCCGAACCCTTCGCTTCTGCTTTCTTTATAAACTTCTTGAAGATTTTTAGCCTTTTCACTGCGCGTTGTGTATTTCACGCCGTCAAACCTTGCAAGATTGCTGGTCGCTTCCGCTGGTGCTAAGATGTAGTAGGTTGGAAGGCAAAGTTCAATATCTTTAAGTGAGATTTTTTTTGTTTTTATGCCATTTTTTTCTAAAAAATCGATGAAATTAAGTAAATTTTTCTCACAAGGCATATTTTTTATCATCTTTAAAATCTCTTCTGGCACACCGACACAAACTTTTTCCGCTTGGAGTTTTAAGTTGTCGTTATAATTTTCCACTGCCACGCTTGAACTTGTGCTGTCGTGTTCGTCATGCCCTGCAATAACTTCTAACATAAGTGCGTTATCTTCCACATTTCTTGTAAAGATACCCACTTGGTCAAGCGAACTTGCGTATGCCACAATGCCATACCTTGAAATTCTGCCATAGGTTGGCTTTAAACCATAGATACCACAAAAACTTGCTGGCTGACGAACACTTCCGCCTGTCTCTGTGCCGAGCGCGATTGGACACATATTGAGCGCCACCGCGCACGCACTTCCGCCTGACGAACCACCTGGCACACGATCAAAATCGAGTGGATTATGCGTCACGCCGAACGCCGAATTTTCTGTGGAACTGCCCATGGCAAACTCGTCCATATTCGCCCTGCCGATGATAATCGCGCCTTCCTTTAAAATCTTTTCAACGACGGTGGAGTTGTAACTTGCAACATGCTTTTCCATAAATTTAGAACTACAACTGCAAATTTTGCCATCATAGAAGATGTTGTCCTTGATGATGATTGGCACTCCTGCAAGTTTACCAGAAAAGCCTTTTGCAATCTTTTCATCCAATTCTCTTGCTTTCTCCATCGCGTCATCAAAAATCTCTAAAACGGCGTTATATTTCTCGTTTTTCTTTATTTGCTCTAAAAATGCCTGCACAACTTCGGTGCAATTTAGTTCTTTAGATAATATTTTTTCTCTAATTTCTATCGCTGATAATTTGACAATTTCCATAACTTACTCCATAATTCTTGGCACAACAATGCAATCGTTTTTAACTTGCGGTGCGTTTTCAAGTAAAGTTTCAACCGGCGCGCTTTCTTTCGGCTCGTCCTCTCGAAGATTATTCATATCGACGCTTTTGTAACTAATCTCTCCACCGATTTCGGCATTTTTGACGATGTCCGCAAGTTCCAACAAACTTTTAAATTCGCCCGCAAAACTCTCAAGTTCTTCTTCCGAAAACTCAAGTTTTGATAGTTCCGCCAAATGTTCAATCTCTTTTTTATCCATCTCCCCCCCCTTAAAATAAAAAACCACAGGCTTTTTGGACCTGTGGAATAAAAGTTTAAATTGCATCACAAAAGGTCCGCATTCATATGTGGTTTAAGATTATTATTGTTATTGTTGTTAACAAGTTTAATCATACTTTCCCTTTTGTTTAAATTTATGTTACCACATAAAAAATAAAAAAGTCAACATATTATGCAAATTTTATAAAATTATTTTGAAAATTTCTTTAGATATTATATAATCAAAATAATCACACATTAAATTAGAGGTAAGCATGAAAGTTTTAGAGGTTTTAGACTCGTTTTATCCACAGATAGACGGGCCCGTGAATTGCATTGTGAACATCGCAAAGGTGCTACAAAAAAAGAAACTTGCCGAAGTTGACTTGCTTGTGCCTAAATATAAAAAAATTGTGGATATTGAAGGCGTAAATGTGTTTAGGAGCCCTGCTATTTATGGTCCTGAAGGATATATGCTATGCTTGCCACAGATAAATAGGTATGTGAAAAATTTGATTAAAAAGAATGGATATGACCTCATCCATGTGCATAGTCCTTTTCCACTTGGAAGGTATGCTGTGAAATTGGCAAAAAAATATCATATCCCTTGCCTTATCACCATTCACACCAAATATAAAAGCGACTTTGAGCGAACAATTGAAAGTAAAACTTTGCAAAAAATAATGCTTAAATATATTATGCAACCGGTAAATCATGCCGACTATGTGTTAAGCGTTTCAAAAGGTGCCAGCGAAACTTTAAGAGAATATGGCTATAAAGGCGAAAACATTTTTATAATTAGAAACGGAACGGATATGCTTCCTTGTGTGCGCAATGAAAAAATTGAAAAGGAACTTATAGAAAAATATAATTTAAAAGATAATGTCGTCTTTTTGTTCGTTGGGAGAATTGTGGAAAATAAAAACATTCAATTCTCGCTTGATGTTTTAAGAAAGATGAAAGCGGATGAAGGTTTTTCTAACTTCAAATTTTTAATCGTTGGCAGTGGCAATTACGAAGAAAAATTGAAAAAATTAGTGGAAGAATACGACCTTCAAGACAATGTCGTTTTTGTTGGCAAAGTTACAGATAGAGAAGTGCTCGCCTCCTACTATCAGATAGCCGACCTATTTTTGTTCCCTTCAACCTTTGACACCTGCGGAATTGTGGTAATCGAAGCCGCCGCAAACAAACTTGCAAGCGTGCTGATTGAAAATTCCTGTGCAAGTGAACTTGTCAAAAATGGTAAAAATGGGCTTGTCTATCTCGAAAATTCAACCGTATGGGCAGATGAGTTACTCAAAATTGTCAAAGAGAAACAAAAAATGAAAGATATGGGCGAAGAAGCCTTTCATTCAGTCTATTTTAAATGGGAAGATGTAGCCGTCGAATACTACAACTTTTATGATAAAGTTGTAAATAAAAAAATCTAACAAATGAGGTGTGTTTATGAAAAAAGTTTCAGTTATTGTGCCATGTTACAATATGGAAAAATATCTAGATAATTGCTTCAAAAGTTTGCAAAATCAAACATATAAAAACTTGGAGATAATCTTTGTCAACGACGGAAGCAAAGACAAAACTTTAGACATTTTAAGCAAACGGGGGGGGGAATTTGACTTAAAAGATAATTATTTTGTGATAAATCAACAAAATAAAGGTCTAAGCGGAGCAAGAAACACAGGCTTAAGGAAGGCAACTGGCGACTATATTTACTTTTTAGACCCAGACGATATCATCTTTCCAACCTTAATTGAAGAACTTGTAAACATGTTAGAAGATGACAAATATGATTACTCATATTGCGAATATGAGCGTGTCGATGACGGAAAGAAATACGAGGATTTTAAGTTTAAAAATAAAAAAGGCAAACTCACCATTTTAGATAAAACGGAAACATTAAAACGATATTTAGTTCACAATCTGCGCTGGTGCGTTTGGAATAAGTTATTTAAAGCAAGCATCATCAAAGACAACAACATCTTTTTCCAAGAAGATTGTCGATATGGCGAAGATACATATTTTTGCTTTGAATATTTTAAACATATGACCAACTCTGGCATTTTAACAGATAGAGTGCTTTACTATTACACTCAAAGAAAATCAAGTTTGACGCATTCTGCCTTTAACGAACGCAGACTTGATTGTTACTATTCTTTAAATCCTATTGTTGAAGAAAGCAAAGATATGCAAGATATTGTTCCTTACGCGCACACCATAAGAGCCATGGTCGCCTGCGAAATGCTCTTCTATATCAAAAAAAGTGACTATTCAAATGGAAAAGTTATAGAACAAATCATTGATTGGCAAAAACAAGACGTTAAATATGTCAAAAAATGCAAATATCTCCCATGGTATATCAAACATTTTATCCACTTAGTTCCTGCCATTGCAAAAAGTTTGCTAAAAAAGAGAATTAAAAATAAATTAAACTACACCCTCCCGCCAAGTATGTTGACTTACTGACCAAATAAAGAAAAAAATCCTTAGTAAAGGATTTTTTTTGATAACCTAAATAAAACCTAATTTTTGCATCTATTTGAGCGTTTTTAAGTTCTTACGCTGTGCGTTTTGGTGGGTTGCCGGGGGCTCGAACCTTGGACCCATCGATTAAGAGGTGCCTTTGGAACTTCTTTTTTTATGTCTTTTTATTCCAGTAAATCCCCTTTAACCCCTTATTTTCTCTACCAAAATCGTGTTATTCAAGTTTATC
>CALWGA010000013.1 GCA_944377825.1 uncultured Clostridia bacterium
AATGTAATTATGGAGATTATAACGGAAAGGACTCCAAATTAGTAGATTATGCAACACATATTGACAAACAATTTCCAAATGGTGAATGTTTAAAAGATGTTGAAAAGCGAATTAGAGATTTTGTTGAGTTTTTAAAAAAGAATTATGATGGTAAAACAGTTGCTGTTGTTGCTCATCGTGCCCCCCAACTTGCATTAGATGTGATAACAAACAATAAAACTTGGCAGCAGGCTTTAACTGATGACTGGCGAAAAACAAAATCTTGGCAACCGGGTTGGGAATATATAATTAAATAACTAAAAAAAATATTGTAATGTGAAAAATTATATAAAAATTAGGACATATAACTGAGAACAAATGACTTATATTTACTAATGATTTCCCTTCACTTTTCACTCTTCACTTTTAAAATTTTTCGCTTATCGTTTGTATATAAAAATTTTTTTCTCACAAACTACCTTGTGCAAAGGAGGTATTTATGAGAAGATTATTATTTTCTTTAATAGGAGTGCCAATGATGTTAAGTGCAATTATGGGAGTTTTAGATGTCTTTCCGTATGGAGATTTAAGTTTTATTGCAAATGGCGAATTGATAGAGATAACCGATGAGCAAAAGGCGGACATACAAGAGGAGTTTTTGAAATATATTGAAAATGCCTATGACACGCCAGCGCTCGGTGTGACCTTTCCAGAACTTTACGACAAAATGCTTAAAGATGGATATTATCTTAATTTCAAGTTTGACGGATATTACGAATTTAACGGCTTAGGTTTCAACGAACTGACAATCAAGGTGGAAGAAGATGGCTATGGTTTCAACATCTATCGCGGAATTGACGGAAAGTTTCAAGGTAGGTGCTTCTACATCAACACCGAAAACTCTTCATCCGAACTATACAAAGTTTTAGACAACATCATCTCGACTAGAACAGAAGAAATTTAATAAAAAAATATGCATCTTGTGGTGCATATTTTTTTAATTTTATTTGACTAATATTATAATATATTATACAATATATAGGCATAACGGCAAGCAAAATTTTCCACATAATGTGGTTTTGCTTAAGCAATTAACAAAAGGAGAAAGTATGAAAGAAGAATTTATTGACGCTTGGAAAGGCTTTAAAGACGGCGTATGGCAGGAGAATATCAATGTTGCCGACTTTATCAAGGAGAACTATAAGGAATATAAGGGCGACGATAGTTTTCTCGCTCCAATATCTTCAAAAACAAAAAAGGTGTGGGAAAAGTGCGAGAAACTTTTGCACAAAGAGGCAAAGACAGGACTTTTGGACGTCGAACTTGACGCAGTTTCTGGCATAACAAGTTTTAAGCCGGGATATATCGACAAGAAAAACGAAGTTGTTGTTGGGCTTCAAACCGATAAACCTCTTAAGCGCATTGTCAATCTCTATGGCGGAACGCGCATGGCAGACAAGGCGCTTGAAGCATACAACAAAAAGTTAAACCCAACCCTTGAAAAGCACTTTAAAGAATTTAGAAAGACGCATAATGATGGTGTATTTGATGTTTACACGCCAGAGATTAGACGCGCAAGAAAGGCTGGGCTCTTGACTGGGCTTCCTGACGCTTATGGCAGAGGCAGAATAATTGGTGACTATCGAAGAGTGGCACTCTATGGCGTTGACAAACTTATCGAGTTTAAGCAAAAGGATTACGCTAAAATCGATGTTTCCACCGAAGAGAATATCAGGCTTCGCGAAGAAGTTGCAGAACAAATTAAGGCGCTCAACAAACTTAAAGAAATGGCAAAAAGTTATGGATTTGACATCTCAAAGCCAGCGACAAATGCGTATGAGGCAGTGCAGTGGCTATACTTTGCATACCTTGCGGGCGTGAAAGAGGATAATGGCGCGGCAATGAGTTTAGGGCGCACTTCTACCTTCCTTGATATTTACATCGAAAGAGATATGCAAAAGAAATTGATGACCGAGAAGGACGCTCAGGAACTTATCGACCAATTTATCATCAAACTTCGCCTTGTTCGACATCTAAGGACGCCAGAATATGACGAGATTTTCGCTGGCGACCCAACTTGGGTGACCGAGAGCGTCGGCGGTATGCTTGACGACGAGCATAGTTTGGTGACCAAAAATTCGTTTAGATACTTGCACTCGCTTATCAACCTTAATCCTTCGCCAGAGCCAAACTTGACCATTCTCTATTCGGCAAAATTGCCAGCAAACTTTAAACGCTATTGCGCGAAGATTTCCATTCAAACGGACGCTATTCAGTATGAGGGCGACGATGTTATGCGTCCAATCTACGGCAGTGACTACGCGATTGCGTGCTGTGTTTCAGCGATGAAAGTGGGCAAGCAGATGCAGTTCTTCGGCGCGCGCTGTAACTTAGCGAAAACTCTTCTCTACTCGCTCAACGGCGGTGTGGATGAAAAGAGTGGCGCGCTTGTGGTTGAAGGTTTGAAGAAGAACAAGGAAAGCGTTTTAAACTTTGACACTGTTTGGAAAAACTATCTTAAAACCATGAAACTTGTGGCTAAAACCTATGTTGACGCCATGAATATCATCCATTATATGCACGACAAATACGCCTATGAGGCCATCCAAATGGCACTTCACGACACAAACGTGGAAAGGCTTATGGCATTCGGCGTGGCAGGATTTTCAGTGGCGGTTGACTCGCTCTCTGCTATAAAATACGCCAAAGTCAGCCCAATAAGAAATGATGAAGGCATCATTGTCGATTTCAAAATCACTGGCGATTTTCCAAAATTTGGTAACGATGATGACAGAGTGGACGAGATTGCGGTGGAACTTGTCAAGGCGTTTAAGGCATGTCTAGATGAGCATAAGACCTATAGAAAATCGATTAAGACATTGTCACTTCTTACAATTACATCAAATGTTATGTACGGAAAAAAGACGGGGGCAACTCCTGACGGCAGGCACGCAGGTGTGCCATTTGCACCAGGCGCTAATCCTATGCATGAGCGCGATACATCAGGTGCTCTTGCTTCGCTTAACTCGGTGGCAAAAATTCCATACGCCGATTGCTGTCAAGATGGCATCTCCAACACCTTCTCCATTGTGCCAGACGCACTTGGCAAGGATGATAAGGCAAGAGTGAAGAATTTGGTCAACATCTTAGACGGATATTTCACTCAACAGGCACAACATCTCAATGTCAATGTTCTAAATCGATCGCTTCTTATCGATGCGATGAACAACCCTTGGAAATATCCAAACTTGACAATCAGGGTAAGTGGCTATGCTGTCAACTTCAACAAACTTTCACGCGCTCATCAAGAGGAAGTGATTGCAAGAACTTTCCATACATCGCGATAAAAAAGGAAATATAAATGAATTTTAAAGAAAAAGGAATAACAACTCCACAACAATTAATGAAGTTTTTAGAAAAGAATATGAAATACGGTTTCACTTATCGTGGAAAAGTTTTCACAGATGATAATGCTGATTTCCAAGAAAACATGAATAAATTTTATAAAATTCGCCTTGGCGAAGATTTCGTTAAAAGCGGATATGGAGTATGTTGGGATTTTTGTGAATTTGAGCGTGATTTTTTTGAAGAATTTAAAATTTCGCATGAATGTTATTTCATCTATTCTTTTATAAATAAAAATGAAGGTGGTCCAACTCACACATTTGCGCTATACAACCAAAACAATAAATGGTTTTGGTTTGAATATTCTTGGCAAAACAGTCGAGGAATTTGGGAATATAACTCTAAGGAAGAGGCGATTTTAGATATTAAAAAGAAATTTTTTGAAAATTTTTATGGAGAAATAGAAAAAGTAGACTTTTATAAATTTGAAAAAGTAAATAAAAGATTAAATGTATTTGAATTTGTGGACTTTTGCATGAATGGTAAAAAATTAATTTGGATGAAAAGGAAAAATGATTAAAGGAAATATTGACAGTTTTGAAACCATGGGTTTGGTGGATGGGCCTGGCGTGAGATTTGTTGTTTTCATGCAGGGCTGTCCGCTTAGGTGCGCCTATTGTCACAATCCTGAGACCTGGAGTGATAAGAAAAAGATTGAAATGACCGCCGAAGAACTTGTGAAAAAGATATTGAAATATAAACCATATTTTCGAGATGATGGCTGAGTAACCTTCTCAGTCGGACAGCCACTTAAGCAACCTGAGTTTTTGCTCGAGGCGTTAAAGGAGTGTAAGAAACATAATTTACACACCTGCCTTGACACTTCCGGCTTTGGCGAAAACTACGAAGAAATTTTAGACTATGTCGACCTAGTCATCTTGGATGTCAAGGCGATTGTTCCGGAGAAATATAAAGCGCTCACTGGTCAGGCGATGGACAAATACAACAAATTTTTGGAAACTTGTCAAAAGAAGAATAAAAAACTTTGGCTAAGGCAGGTGATAGTTCCAGGCTATAACGATACCAAAGAGGATATATTAAAACTTAAAGATTACATAAAGAACATTAAAAATGTGGAACGTGTGGAACTTCTTCCATATCACAGTATGGCAAAGGAGAAATACAAAAATTTAGGAATTAAATACCGCCTTGAAAATGTGCTTGATATGGACAAAGAAAAATGCAAACAACTTGAAAAGTTTTTGCGAGAAAATTTGAAAAAATAATAACAACAAAATAAAAATTTTTAATAAATAAAAAATTTATTAAATAAATCAAAAAAACACTAAAAAATGCATTTTTTTAGTGTTTTTTGTTAATTTTATATAACATTATATTTTTTACTTTCGCTTAGTAAGTTCTTTTCATCTTTTATGTTTTCCAGCCAGTAGGAATATTTGTTTTCCATAGTCACCTCGAGATTATTATAAAAAAGATGAAGATAAATGTCAAATCTATCATTTCGATAAAAAATATTTAAGATTATAAAAAATGTTTTCTATTTATTTTGAATAATTATCAAATTAATATATAATTAAATCTAAGAGACATCTTGTTTCTTGGGAGGAAGAATAAAAGTTTTAATTTTAACCGTTTCGGCTGGCGAGGGGCACAACTCGATGAGCCGAGCGATTTCTAATTATTTGAAAGACACCTATAAGGATGTTGAGATAAAGCAGGTCGATCTTTTCAAAGATGGTACGATGATGGCGAAGAAAAAGCAAGCGGGCTGGATGGTCAACGATGGATATTTTACCTTGGTTAAATATTTTATCAAAATTGCCAACAGCCAGTTTGAGCGATTGAAGCGAAGAGATGTAACGAAAGACGCGTTCACTCTTAGAAACACCTTTATAAAGCCAGCGAGGCCATATGTTGAAGAGGTTATAAACGAATTTAAACCAGATGCTGTGTTTTGCGCTCACACCTTTGCGGCAATCATACTCAGTGACCTAAGAAAAGAGGGCAATAAGAACGCACTTAACGCCAGAGTGGTAACCGTCGTTTCAGACTTTGACGTTGCTCCATACACGGAATTACTCACAGAGATTGATTATATCATAACGCCGACGGACGACTTTGACGAGGACCTACTAAGGCGTGGCTTTGATTTAAGTAAGCGTATAAGCCTTGGCATTCCTATTCAAGCCAAATTTGGCTTATATATCGACCAAAAAGAAGCGCGCCGTATGCTTGGTATCGACGAAAACAAGGACACTGTCATGCTTATGAGCGGTGGCGTTGGCTTTGGAAATACCGCAAAAGTAGTTTTGAATTTAAATAAGTGCCAACACGACTTTCAAATCGTCTGTGTGTGCGGACGCAATGAAAAGTTAAAAAAGCAACTTGAAAGCTTAAAAGAGCGTGGCAAAATCAAGAAATATATAAAAATTTTGGGCTTTGCGAACAATGTCGATGTCATCATGAGTGCGTCAAATGTGCTTATCGGCAAACTTGGAGGCTTGTCGACCAGTGAGGCGTTTTCGAAATATCTTCCTGTTATAAGTTACAAAAAATTGCCATTTCAAGAATACGACAATATGTTATATCTAAAAAAGAAGAATGTTTGTGAATGCATCACTAAAAATGGCAAAATTTATGAACTTGTCGACATGGTTTTAGAGAATAAGGATAAATATTATGAGCATTTAGACAAGATAAGGCGTCCAAATGCCACAAAAAACATCGGTGACCTACTCTATAGTGGAAAAGTTAGTTTTCAAAATTAGCAAAGAAAATTATAAATATTCCAAAAGTCTTTATATTGTGTTTCTTTGTTTAAAAACTATCTTTGACTGAAACAACATAGTAAGTCGGTGTATAAAAAAGAGATGTAAATAACAAAGTGGCGAAAATATAAACGTAACGAAAGTAAAAAAGCATAGAAAAAACAAAAGTATAAAAAAAATAAATTCAAGATTAAAAAATCAAGTCTTAGAAGGCTTGATTTTTAATTTAAAATCTATATTTATTTTTAAAACACTTTTCAAACTGCACTTATTTTCAAACTATTTGTTTTTGCCAGGAGCGAAAATGATGGTAAGTAGCGATATTGCCATTGTGGCTATCATTCCCCAGCCGATGCTGTAAGTTGCGCCAGCAAGTTCAAGAATTCCGCCTGATATGTCTCCGCCCATGATAACTTCGTTGCAATATACCGCCAGCATAATTCCAGCGAGTGCCATAAAGATAAAGAAGAAAAGAGCGAACCATCTTGCGCTGACATACGACTTATTCTTTGTTGCCTTGGTGATTAGGTTGATAAGTGTGATTATCAGCATTATGCCAGCAAAAACAAGAGCAAGAATGAGAGCCACAGCCACAACAGTAAGATAGGCGTGTTGACCACTTTCAAAATTTATTAGGTCAAATAGTGAGCCGTCTGGAAATGTGTAACCCTCCAAAGTTCCTTCGCCGTTAAAGTTGTAAATTCCGAACGCTGGCTGAGTGAACAGCACAATTCCGCCAACTCCTAAGATGATTGTGATTATTGAAAAGATGATTGTCAGCATTTCGACCTCCTAAAAGCCATATATCAATATGATATAACCTTAGAATTATTTTGTCAAGTATATTGCAAAAATATTAAAACAAATTAAATTTTCAATTTTTTATTTGACAATATGTAAGTTTAAGTTATAATTAGAATAGAAAAGGGCGAAAGACGCAAACTAGAAAAAGGAGGCGTTATGAAAAAAGAAAAGTTTAAATCAGACTATCAATTCTTATGTTGGCAGGCTTTTAAGGCGACAGGTAATCCATATGTAGCGCAAGACATGATAGGAGAAAATGAAAAAATAGCGGGTCATATCAAAGAGGGACGCGAAAGAGGCTAATTTGCGATTAAAACGGCGCTTAGGTTATTGTTGCTTGGGTAAAATATAAAATTATATTTCAAAAGAAAGTAAAAATAGGTTTATTATGAGTTTAAATTTAAAGGCGATTGTGATTAAAGGGAATAACGCAAAGGAGAAGGATAAGAATATTCTTCTTTTTTCGCTTGAAAAGGGCAAAATTTGGGTAACGCTTAAAGGGGTGCGAGGCGATAAGGCGAAGATGAAATACGCCAAAGAGCCTTTTTGTTTTGCCGAATATATCGTTGAAGAAGGCAAGGTCAACAATGTTGTGACGGGCGTGGATATAATTGAAGATTTCAACGAGATAGCAAAGGATGTTGACAAATATTTTGAAGGCAATGCCATGCTTGAAATTGTGCAAAGTTTGGACTTTGAAGGCGAAAGGGAGCGCTATGAAGTGTTTATGTCGCTCATTAACGGGCTTAAAATTTTGGCGTTTCATAAGGTTTCGCGATTATCTGTGCTTTTAAAGTTTATGCTCAACATCTTTGAAATCTATGGGATGAGATTATACAGCGAAAAATGCTCGTGCTGTGGTGGCGATTTTCACGATAATATCTACATAAATCATCAAGTCGGCGAACTTGTCTGCTCTTCCTGCAAGACCTTTCAAAGCGAACTTATCGGCAAAGGCGAGTTCAATCTAATACGCCTACTTTCGAATTTGCCGTATGAAAAACTCCCTAACTTTCCAGAGGAAGTGGGAGAAAAAACGCTGAAATTACTTGTAAAAAATTTCTATAATAGGTTTGACAAAAACTTAAAAATGGTGGGCATTTTAAACTAACTTATCCACTGAGATATCCACAATTTGACCATTTTTTGTTTCAAATCTCACAAAATTTTTACCACTTTCGCTTATCACAATGAAGTCGTCTGTGGATAACGGCAAGAAGCCAACCACATTTCCTAAAAACCTCGACAAATTTTCTTCGTTTATCTTCAATCTCTCGTCAAGTAGATTCTTTGCAAAGCGGTAGTCTTTAACCTTAATTGCTTCCAAAAAGCGATAGGGCGAAAGTTCTTCGGCGAACTTACCGCTGTTATAGTCAAACGCTAAACTTTCCACATTTATCTTATCGTCAAGAAATTTAAATGTGGCTTTTTTTATTCGATTTTCGCAATCGTCTAACTTTGAATTAAGCGACAAAGTGTTCTTTTCAAACTCGATATCCTCGCCTTCAAAGTGTGAAAGATGAGAGTTTAAAGTGTTGAAAACGTATAGGTCGTGTTGAAACTCAAGGCAGGCGAAGTTTCCTGTTTTAAAAACTTTGTAACTAGACGTGTCATGCAAGCAGTTATAAGAGACGCAGTAGTTTTTGAACGCAAACTTTATTTCATTTTTTGTGACGGCAATCTCACACTTTTCTCCGTTAAAAAAAAGGTTTTCCGTATTTGTCACAACAAGGTCGTTGTTGGTGTTAAGCAAAAGCAGTGTGAAATCTTCCATATCATAGATGGAATAGCGCGAGGTGTTTTGTAGGTTATTTAGGTTGATGTAAAACGGAATATTATGCCTAGAGTAGACTGCTGGATAGACAAATATTCTATCCTCATCTTCAATTTCCAGTTTGTCATTTTCGTCTAGTTCGTAAGAGATTTCGTCGGTTTTAATGAGACATGGATATGCTGATTTTAAAATTATTTTCTTCATAAATTAAGATATGATATTTTTTTGATAAGTATGCTAGCGCCTCTGCTTAAATTAAATATCCAATTTGCTCTTGACAAAATCTTTTCAATATATTAAGATATAAATAGGAAAAGGAGAAAATATGGAAATCATAGGCGGACGAACGGAAAAAGATGTTGACCTTGTGGACGCCCTTCTTGAAAGGTTATATCACGATGTCGATGCTGGTATAAGGGAAGATATCGACAACCTTCTCGAAAGTATTCCTGAGAATGTGAAGAAGGCAATTTTTATCGATGAGAAAAGCGACGCAGAATGTTATTTTGACAAGCATGGCAAGCGTGTTGGAAAGAAAGAGCGCGCCGTTTACAGCATTTTAAACAATCACGATGTGAGACTTTTCTCCTATCGCGGCGAAAGTGAAAAGTTGGAATTACAGGTAAACCATGTGCTTTACGATAACGGCAACAATCTTTATAGTGAGAAGAACATTGAAAAGTTATACAAGGTAAAACTTCCAATTAATGGTCGCCTTCCACGTGCTATTATAAAATTTGTGGGCAAGGCAAAGGTGGATGTGGACAACGAAGAAAAGTCATATCAAGCAAAGGTGGAAAGCGTTCTATATGAACATAGGTCAACTAAACAGCGTGCTGTTATGAGTATTCAAAATAGATACACTTTCGATGCAAACGACAAGCGCACAATCAACAACGATATATTTTTCAACGAAATTGAAGAACAAAAAGAAGAGTTATTAAGCCCAACTGACGCAAGCGAAAAGGCAGACGCAAACGAAAGGGCAAGAGAGGATAGATAAATTAAGAGAAAGAGAGTTGATAAAAAAGTCAAACTCTTTTTTTGTTTTATAAAGACGCTTACAATCTCATTTAAATTATCAAAAGTTTTTAGCGTGCGTATAAGCATAAACCAAAATAATTTACCTAAATACTAACAAAATTTATTGTTTAAACCTCTCTTTTTAAGTCAAGAATAGTTTTAGAGAGGTGAGTATGAATATTTGGAATGATAACGAAGTTAAATCGCTTTTTGAAGAGGTGGAGAAAGTGAAAAGTGCGGGGAGACCGCTTAGAGAGGCATTCAATAAGCATGCGGAAAAGTTTGATAGGAAGGCAAACAGCGTGAGAAACTACTACTATCACGAAGTGGACAACTTGAAAAAGGATGAAAGACGAGCAAAACGCCTTAAAATTGAACTTGATAAGCACATAAAGAACAAACTTGTGCCGTTCACAAAGGAGCAGGAAGAGAGTTTTATGAAAGAGATAAAGGCGCTGACAGAAAGTGGCGAGTCTGTGCGCTCTGCGTGCTTCAAACTTTCTGGTGGCGACATGACAAAGATGACAAGGCTTCAAAACAAATACCAAAATTTAAAGTCGCAAAAAGAAATGCCAAACAACATCGTTAAATTTAAGCAAAAATTTTTGACCGACAACGACATCAACAGCCTTTTCTTAGGGCTTGTGAAACTTATAAAGAAAAACGCACAAGAGACGGTTGAAGAGCGAGCGCGACAAGAGAAGCAAAATTCCGCAACGCTACTCAAAGAGGCATACTTGGAATTATCAAAAAAAGAAAAGGAATTGTTTTCAGTTAAAGAAAACCTAAAATCTTTAAAACTTGAAAATGAAAGATTGAACTTACGTTTAAAAAAGATGATGCTTTCAAAAACGCACTTAAAAGAGACGCACGCATAAAATCCTATAGTGGACAAAATTTAACATCACATAGTTTGTCTAGCAAGAAGATATTTTCATTTGGAAAATGTCTTTTTTTATGTTAAAATAGGACTATGGAAATGAAATTTATCTCTTCCATAACGCTCTATGAGGCGACAAAGGAAGTTATCAAAGAAATCGACTATAAAAACCTGAAAGAAAAGAATCTGGTTGTTGTGCCAGATAGTTTTTCCATGCAGGCGGAAAGTTTAATCTTTGATGTGTTAAACATTAAGTCCACTTTCAACATCTCCGTTGTCGGAATTTCAAGGCTGGCGGGCAAGATTTTGCGTGAGCACAACATTGACTTTGAGCGTATAAGCGGACTGGACGAGATTTTATATACCTATGAAGCGATAAAAAAGTGCGAGGATAGACTTCTATATTTCAAAAACTACGGCGTGGAACTTGCAATCAATATACTAGAGATTTTAAAGCAGTTTTCTAACTGCGAATTAAAGCCGGAAGATATCAATGACACCGACGACGTAGTGCTGTCAAAAAAGATGCACGATTTAAGAATTATCTATGAAGAGTATCTCAAACTTTTAGAAAGCAAACTTGATTTGTCAAAACTACTAGATTTTTTTATCGAAAAAAGTGAGTTTTTTGACTTAAAAAATTACAACCTATATTTTGTCAACTTCGACAGTTTTTCAAGGCAAATTTTTTCCTTTATATGCTCGCTTGCAAAAAAGGTGAATAAGGTGGTTGTTGGCATCTCTAAGCCGTTTAACTACGGAAATTCATATATTTACGAGCAAGACACATTGAAAAAGATGCTTGCTTTTGCAACGGAAAAAGGTATTGTTGTTAAGGTGCAAGAGAGAACGCCAAATCTTAGCGAAGAGAAAATGGCGGTTATAAAGAATGTCTTTTCGTTGAAAACTGAGAGTTGTTCTCTTCCGTTTTTCACAAACATCGTCGCAAGTGATAAATATGACGAACTGGAGTTTGTGGCGAAATATATTTCATATATGATTCACTCAAATCATCGCTATAAAGACTTTGCAATAGCCGTGCCAGAGGAAAGTTATTTTAAAGATATTTCTAAAATCTTCTCAAAATATCAAATTCCAGTTTACGCCGACTACACTTTGTCACTAGGCGACACGGCTGTAAGCAAAGTTTTCATGAAATTATTGTCGCTTTCAAGTGGCATCAATAAGGATGATTTAGAGTATCTCATCTCATTTTTCATATTGGATACAGAAGAACGAGAAAAGTTGTTGAACCTTGTTGATTATTACGATATAGAAGAAGAGAGCGAGTTTAAAAATTACTCCGAAGAACTCAATGATATTTTTGATATTTTAAACGAGTTTAAAGAACAAGGTAAACTTATAGAATATGTTTCTGTCTCAAAAAAGATTTTAAATTTAATAAAAAACAATTTTGAAAATATAACTATCTCTGACCTACAAAAACAAAGCGAGAACGAACAGGCGCTTGTCTATATTGAAAAAATACTAGACGAGATAAAAGATAAAGATGTTTTTTTGAGCGATAAAGATTATTTAACCCTTCTTTCCACCATATTTAAAAGCATCAAGGTGGAAACTGTGCCGTCATACCTTGATGCGGTATATGTTGGAGACGCCACAAAAAGTTATTTTGCTGACACGCCATATCTTTTCGTCTTAGGCGCAACCGCCTCAAACTTACCACGCACTGAGAAAGATGACGGAATTATCACTGATGAAGAGATTACAAAACTCAATTACCTAAAAAGGCTGGAACCTGAAATTAGGGTGATAAATCGAAGAAACAGGCTGAAACTTTATGAAGTGTTGCAACATGCAGACACCAGACTTTTTGTTTCGACGCCACTATCTTCGGAAAGCAGAAAGGCAAGTTTTGTCGAGGACTTAATCAAAACTTTTGGCGAAAAGTGTGTGCTTGCCACTTTTTCACTATTAAATTTCAAACGCCCTGAATTAAAAGAAGAAGAAAGGCTAAAACTTGTTCTATTTCAACTTTCAAATATGCTTGTTGCAGAGGAAAATTTTAAGAGAATACAAAATGGCTTAGATGAGAGAACGGTAAGTTCCGTTCAAAAGATTGTCGGCAAAACTCTTTTTAACTATAACTATAACGAACTTAACACAAATCCGCTTGGCGAGAAAATTTCGGTGTCAGAACTAGAGTGCTACTTCGCTTGCCCTTTCAAGCATTTTGTCAATTACACCTTAAAGATTAAAGAAAAGGAATATGCCAAAGAGGATAAGCGAAAGATTGGCAGTTTTAAGCATGAACTTGCGAAAACTTTTGTTGAAAACTTTGAGTTTAAGATTAAAAATGTTTCAGAAAAAGAGATAGAGAATTTCTTAAAGATGAAATTTAAGGCTTTATGTGAAAAATATTTTGATGTGTCGTCAATTCGTAATTCTGCTTTTATGCGCAATATATATAGAGAATGTATGGTGCTTTTACTAAATATGGTTTACGAGCAAAAACAGAGCGATTTTTCCATCGACAGCGTGGAAAGAAAGGTGGAAAGCGAGATTGCCGATAAAAAGTTTGTCGGCTACATCGACCGCGTGGACAGATACAAAAATTATATAAGAATCATCGACTATAAAACTGGTGAAGTGGACGGAATACTAAAAGACCTTTATTATGGCAAAAAATTGCAACTACTTCTCTATGGCAAGGTGGCGAGCGAAAAGTTGAAAGCAGAATGCGCTGGACTATACTATTTTGACTGCAAAAATAAGTTCAAAAAGCGAGACGATAAAACTAAATTACTAAACGGCATAACGCTTAAGGATAATGAAGTGGTGTATGCCACAGACTATCGCTTAGACGAAGAGAAATTTAGAAGTGACCTAATCGGCGCTGAGAAGAAGGCAAAGAGAGACGATTTTTATTTTAAATATGGAAATTTTGTCACTGACTTTCAGAAATACTTTGACTATGCGGTGGCGGTTTCCGAGAAGGGGATTGAAGAGATGGAAGAGGGATATATCGAGCCTAAACCACTTCAGTCCGAGTGCAAATTCTGCCCATATCTTTCCGTTTGCAAGTTTAACGGCAATGGAGAACGAAAGAAAAGGAGTGTGTTCTAATGGAAATTCAAGAGCAAGAAAATGTGCTTTCCTTTGATAAACAAAACTTGATTGTGTCTGCGTCGGCTGGAAGCGGAAAGACCTATGTTTTAATAAAGTTAATCACAAAACTCATCTCAGAAAAACATATCCCAATTCGTAAACTTTTAATTCTCACTTTCACAAAAAATGCGTCGGTTGAGATGAAAGAGAGATTACTTAAAAACCTTAAAAGCGTGGAGAAGATGGACGACTTCATCTTAAAACAGATAGACGATTTATCCGTGTCAAACATCTCCACCATTCACGCCTATTGCGAACACTGCTTAAAGAAATATGCTAACATTTTAAAACTGAGAGAAAATTTTGTTTTGGCAGATGAAAACCTTGCCTACAAATTGAAAAGGCAAGCGTTAAAAACAACTTTAAAGAAGATAAAAAGCGAAGAAAAATTCTATCCGCTTCTCTATGCTTTCAACAACAGCGACAATAAGATTTTTGATGTGATGGAAGAGATTGGAAACATGATGGAGTCCGTCAGAGATAGAGAGACCTTTATTGAAAAAATATTGACAAAGCAAAGTGAAATCTACCTTGAGGCGGAGAAGATTGTTTCGCAATATATCGAAAATTTGGTTACGAGAGCCGAGCGAAAACTTGAAAGCGAGCATATTGATTTTGATTTTAATTTGTCAAATTTAAAAAAAGGCAACTTACTTGAAAAAGCAAACTTTTTAATAGGTTATTCTTTTCCAAGACTGCCTAACAAAAAGGAGATAGGCGAAGAAAAACTTGCACTTTTAAAAGAGATAAAAAAGGAACTACAAGATAATTTTGAAGATATAAAAGATTTGGTATTAAATGCTGAAAAGATTGACGAAGAAAAGGCGGGCGAACTTGAAATTTCCTTAATCAACCTATATTTAGAATATGCCAAGGAATACACCGCACTCAAAACAAGTCAAAATGTCTTAGACTTTTCTGACTTAGAGCAGAACATGCTTAAACTCATAAAAAACGACCTTTTCAACGAGGATTTTGAGTATGTCTTTATCGACGAATATCAAGACACGAACAGTTTGCAAGAGCGTATTATCAAAACTGTGGCGAAAAATTCTCATTTTGTGGCTGTTGGCGATGCAAAGCAGGGCATCTATGGCTTTCGACTTGCAAGTTCCAAGATTTTCCTAAAGGATGTTGAAGATTTTAAGTTAAGCGACAAGGATGAGGCGCTTTACTTAAAGTCCAACTTTCGAACAAGCGAGAAGATTTTAAATTTTATCAACGACCTATTTAAAGATGTGATGACAAAGGAAACGGCAAACATCGACTATAAAAACACTTCCATGCTGGAAGCGAAGAAAGACTATAAAGACGACGGCGTGGTTGTTGTGGATGTTGTGGTTGAAGAGGAGGCGGAGCAAGAAGAGGCTAAAGAGATTTACAGCGTTAAAGAGGACACTCTATCATCTAACGAATTTAAACGAGAACTTCAGGTCGTTAAAACGCGCATTGATGAGGCTTTGAAGTCGAAGATTTATGATGCCGATTTAGAAGAGTATCGTCAGTGTGAATTTAAAGACATTGCCATTCTTTCGCGCTCAAGGTCGCCATTTTTCAATAGACTGGGCGAATATCTTAAGGAGTGTGGTTATCCGGTTATTGCAAACAAGAAAAGAAAACTTTTAGATTTGCCAGAGATAAAAATTTTGTTAAACCTTTTAAAGGTCACATTGTCGAAGAATGACGAAATAGCGTTGCTTTCTGTTTTAATGTCTAATTTTGGAAGGCTAAGTCAAGATGATGTTTTTGAATTGAAAGAAAAGGAAGTTTCACTTTTTGAATGCGTGAAGAATAAATGTCCTGAAATATTGAATACGTTAGACGAATTTGCGAGCGATGGCATGATATATGGATATAGGCGAGCGTTTGAAATGCTGTTCGACAAAACGAATTATTATTCATATTTAAACTCCATATCTGACACATTAGAAGTTTCAGTGAAAAAATTTTTAGAAGAGATAGAAAACTCCACTTTTGACTTTGATTTGCCGTCACTTATCTCCTACTTAGAAAATGTCGATATTGAAGACGCAGAAATCTCCGGCGGAGAAAATGCCATACTTCTCACCACCATACATAAGACCAAAGGACTAGAATATCCTGTTGTTATGATAATCGGCGCGGGAAAGAGTTTGAAAATGGCAGACCGCCACGGCGAAATCGCCATGGACGAAGATTTGGGCATTGCAGTTAAACGCTATGACGACGGCAAGGAAGAGAAAACGGTTAAACTACTTGCAATTCAACATCTTCAAGAGAAAAAGCGTTTTCAAGAAGAGATGATGATTTTCTATGTGGCACTGACGCGTGCGAAGAATAGGTTATATATCATCGGCGAGTATAAAAATCCATATTCGATAAAATTCGACACTTATTTAGACTATGTTTTTGCGTCATTAAGTCCAAATGATTTAGAAAAATTTTTAAACGAGGAACATCTTGAGAAAGGCGCTGTCTCATATAACCTTCTAACAGATGTGGAAGAACTTCCGCTTGAAAAACAGTCAATTCGATTTGGCGAAGGCGACGAGAAATTAAAAAAAGAGATAAAAAATTATCTTGAATATGAATATCTTTTCAAAGAAGAAGAAAACATCGCGTATAAAAATTCCGTTACGAGTTTAACAAAAAAATACGAAGAGAATGAAGTTTTCTTGCCGTCAAATATGGTTGAAGTCAACTTAGATGCTGTCGAAATTGGCAACGCCTATCACTTAGCGTTAAAGATGATAGATTTTAACGAGATAGAAAACGCTAAAGATTTAGAAAAATATTTTGAAAATTCAACTCTTTCAGAAATTCGCGATAAAATCGACTTAGATTTATTGAATAAAAACATCCAAATTTTAAAACCTTTCGTTAAGAATGGACAAGTTTTTAAAGAGCAAGAGTTTGTTATGAAGGATAGTTTAAAAAATCTAGTCGGCGTTTCAAAGATTGCGGACGACATTTTAGTGCAGGGCGTCATCGACATATTCATATTAAATGGAAACACGGCGACACTAATTGATTATAAATATTCTTCAATAAATAATAATCAAAAACTTATAAATAGGTATAAAACTCAACTTTATTTATATAAAAATGCGATTGAAAATGGTCTAGAGGTCAAAGTGGGAAAAATGTTTTTATTAAATTTAAAAAATAACGATTTAATTGAAATTACCGAAGAATAATTGCTTTAATATTTAATAAAAATAATGAAAAATAGGCAAAAAATTGCCAAAAAAATAAATATTAAAAAAAATATCAAAAAATATTAAAAAAATATTGAAAATTATTAGTATTTATTTTTTTCTTGTGCTATACTAAGTTTATCTAAGGAGGGATATCGTAATGAGGTTAGATATCGTCACTGGCATTGTCGATTTTTTAGGCGACATTGCACCAAGAATAACTGAGGATGTGCTCTTTATCATCGCCATCGCAGTGGAAGCATTGATTGTGCTTTTCTTTCTCATTAAATCGGCTTTTTCATACGAGGCTTGTTTGAACAGAACACTCGACAAAGTCAATCTTTGGCTTTTTGAACGCAAAGTTATAGCGGAAGAAAATATCCGTGAATTTAACGATATGTTGAAAGCAAAAGGTCCAAAGAGACTATGCTATTTTTGGCAACAATACATATTGTTCCGTGAAGGCAACCCTTCCACATATCTCTCATCAGAAAATTTGGTGGAAAAACCATTAAAGACTTCATCATATAACTCCAATATCAAAAACCTAAATATAATTAGCATTGCATGGGCGCTTATTATGGCGATTTTCTTCATCGTGCTTGACCCTGCTGGCAATGTTATGACCGCCGATGTGCTTGCAGGCGCGGTGTTTATAGTTGCACTCATATATCTCATCAATTTGATTTTCTCGATTTATCTTCGCGCAAGAAAAAATGCTCTACTTAATTCACTCTATCAAAGCGTTTCGATGTTCGGCAGATTTATGGACAATGCGTGCGTCGACCTTCCGTCATATATCGACTATCAAATTCTCTTCACACCACAGGAAATCGAAAAAGGTCAGCCAGTGCTTCGCGAATTTTTGGACTTCAAGGCAAGACGTGAAAAAGAAGAGTTTAACAAGGCAAAGCAGAACGATGTTGAATATGAAAAATACGATTTTTCTTCAGTTGGCGTCAACGGCTCAGTTGTCTTAGACAGGGCGATGAAGGAAAGCGAGTTATATTTAAAGAAAAAAGAGAAGATGCTTGTTAAAATCGCTCAACTTGAAAGCGAACTTGACACCAGAAAGAAAAATTTTGACAATGTGCAAAAAGACTATCAAAACAAATTACAAGTTTCCAAGGAAAATGTTGACAGACTCCTTCAACAACAAGAAGAGACAACAAACAGAATTGAAAGTAACTACCTAAGAAAACAGCAGACTCAAGAGATTGCAAAGCAAGAGCAGTTAGAGCAAGAGTTTGAACAACAACGCTCAAGATATCTCCTAGAAAAGAACGAACTTGAAGAGGAGATTAAACGCAATCAGCAAGAACTTGACGAGAGTAAGAAGAATGTTGAACAAATCATGCTTGGCGAGTATCAAACCTTCTTTAACAATTTCTGCACGAGTGCTGAGAAAGTTGTCACAACGGCACTTGGTGACCGAATTGACAATCTCAAAAAGGACAATGAGGCACAGCAAGAGCGTATCGCCGAACTTGAAATCAAACTTAAAAACACACATCAAGGCGAGTATGATGCAACTGCCGAAAATGACACGCCAAACGGCAAGTATGACGAAAACGGCAACTTTGTTTACGACAATGGCACCTATTACGACAAAGAGGGCTTGTTCCATGACACCGACGGAAATGTCTATGACGCAAATGGCAATTTCATAAGAAAGGAAGAAGAGCCAAAAGAGAATAAGACAGAAGAGAAAAAGGTTGTCGATCTTGACAGCCTCGACGCCTTCGATTTTGTCAACGATATCTCTGAAAAAGACGATGTATATAACGTGGCTGAAAATGTGATTGAAAATTTGGACGACGATGTTGAAGTTAAAAACAGCGGAAAGAAAAACAACTATGAAGAGCCTGAAGAGGAAAAGCAGAAAGAAAAGAGCGAAGAGATAGTCGAGTCTAAGTCTGTGCTTCCTGACGAAAATGTTAAAGATGCGAAGTTTGAGATTGTTAAGATAGATAACGAACAGCCAACGGAAGGAGAAAAATCGGCGGAACAAGTCGAAGAAAAACCTAAGAAAAAGGCAGGACGTCCAAGAAAGATAGTTAAAGACACTGAGGTTAAACCTAAGGGCAAGCCTGGTAGACCAAGAAAGGCACCAGTGGCTGAAGAGAAGCCTGTTGAAAAGAAAAAACCAGGCAGACCTAAAAAGGTGCAAGTAGCAGAGACCGCTCAAACTATAGAGCCTAAACCTGAAGCCAAAAAGCGTGGTAGACCGAAAAAAATCATAACAGAAACTGAAGTTAAGCCTAAAGGTAAACGCGGTAGACCAAGAAAAAACACAGACCTTGAAGAGATTAACAAAAAGATAACGGAAGAGCGTAACAAGTTAAGCGAAATGCGAGATAATCTCAACAGAGAGTTCGAAGTTGCCATCAAAAATTTGGAAGAGGCAAATCTCACTGAAAACGACAGCAGACGCGAGGAGATAACAAAAGAGATAGAGAAACTTCAAGACGAAGCCGAACACGCAAAAGGTAAGGAAAGCGAAAGCAAAATTGCCGAAATAAACTCCAAACTTGAGGCACTCATCGAAGAGGTCAAAAAATTAAATTCGTAGTTAAAACAAGAGGGATTTAAATTTAAATCTCCTCTTTTTTATTATATTTAATATTTAGAAAATAAAAAATTTAACTAATTTTATAAAATCACTTGACAAATGTGGGGGGGGATTACAATAAGGTGAGATTATTAAAAGAAGGTTAAATTTATGGACGAAAACATGAACAATCCACAACCGATGCACAATGAAAGTAAAACTGGAATTGGCGTAGTGCTTGCTTTGTTTTTAGGCATCATTGGTTTAATCATCGGCATTTGCATCTATCCAGAAGGCACAGTTGCGCGCAAGACTTTCATAAAAGGTTGGGCATGGACTTTTGGTGTTACAGCCGTTGTTGCCGTTGTGATTGTGCTAATCGTTTATTTCGGCGTTTTGGGTGCCGCAATGAACTCGATGTATTAATTTACATAAAAACTCTCCACAATTTTAACATGGAGAGTTTTTGTTAAAGCATATTTAAATATTTTGCACTATAATATTCAAACTTAATCACACATTCCACCAAAGTTCAATGTTGCCAGTTGCAAGTCCATAGATAAGAAGGGCAATGGAGGCGAGAATTATCACAAGCGATATAATTAGCGTGATGTTTGAGGATGTTTTTTTGGAGGCGTAACGCAAGTTGACGGAGTTATAATATAGGGCTAGTCCGATGAAAAAGGCGATGTAAACCAAAGCGAGATAGAGCGTCAGGTTGCTGATAAAGTTAAGTTCAAAAAGCACAAAAAAGACAATCGCCAAAACGCAAAACACAACACTTAGCAATATAAATCTTTTTGTTGTCATTTTATCCTCCTTTAATTTAGGCAATTTTTGTATTTTAAATTTCTAGTTTTTGAAATATCCCGTAAATTTTGAAAATTGATTTCTTCCATTTTTACTATGAAGGAAATGTTTTTTGCAATTTAGACCTTAAGCGGTTAATTTTAAAAGCAATTTCTTTCAATGTTTTAGTATCTCTATTAGCAATAGAATAATACATTTTGTCAAAAATTGTCAAGGAAATTTGGATGTATAAGAAAAATCTGGAATAAAATCATCGCTCGCACTGTCAAAATCTTGAAGATAGCCTTTTTCGAAGGATTTTAAAAAGTGACTTTCCACAATCTTATACTCAAGCGGTGTGAGTTTTCGCTTGATGGGACTTTTTGGCGTCGGCGTGAATTGCGACATCAAACTGACAATCCTATCGCTATAGTTTTGAGCGAGATAGTCAAGTGCGTCAAGCGAATTTTTTATCTCGCTGGGTAAAACTAGGTGCCTAATAATTAGCCCTTGTTTCATATATTTGCCGTCAAACACATCCTTCTTTTTCGCGCAAAAATCAAGCACATCCTTTGCCGTTTCAAAGTAGTTTGAAACATGGCTCAATTTTTTGCCCAAGTTGTTGTCGGCATATTTGAAATCGAGAAGGTAGATTGAAATATATTTATCCAATTTTTTCAACATTTCCACGCTTTCGTAGCCTGACGAATTCCAAATGATAGGAATTTTCGGTTGATATTTTTCAAGCGCGCTTAAGATAGAATTTGAAAAGTGTGTTGGCGTGATAAAGTCAAAATAGGAATTATTCTTTTCTTTCTCTTTCAAAAGGTCGATAAATTCCTCTTCGCTGTAAAGTTTGCCGACCTTGCCACGCGAGATTTGGTAGTTTTGGCAATAGGAGCATTTCAGATTACAGCCAGAAAAAAAGATGGCACAAACGCCTTTCTCGTCGGTGACGCACGGCTCTTCCCACATAAAATTGTCGATGACTTTGCTTATCCTTATCGTTTCAAGTTCGTTGCAAAAACCCTCACTCTTCTTTCTGTCCACATGGCAGTGGCGCGGACAAACTTCACAAATTTCCATATAGATAATATAGCATTATGGTTTCAAAAAGTCAATTTTTATAAGGTTTTATCGAGCACAAATATTTTGTATATGCTCAGGATAAAAGGATTTATCTACTAAAAAAAATAAAACCTTTAACTCAATTTTTTGTTTACGCATATTTTGTAGTATGAGTTTCACATTAAGTTGTTGTTTTATTGTTAAAAACGAAGAGAAGGTTTTAGGAAGAATACTCGAGTGTGTCAAAAAGTTTGCCGATGAGATTGTCATTGTGGACACTGGTTCGACCGATAAGACGAAGGAGATTGCCAAAAAATACACCGACAAGGTATTCGATTTTGAGTGGTGCGATGACTTTTCAAAGGCGCGCAACTATGCCTTTTCTAAATCGACTTGCGACTATAACATGTGGCTGGATGCCGACGACTTTATCTTTCCAAAGGATATTGAAAAGATTTTAAAGTTTAAAAAGGGCGCACCAGATTTTGATATGGCGTTTTTTAACTATGTCACAGGGTTTGACGAAAAGTTTAAGCCGACTTTCGTGTTCGAACGCGAGAGAATACTTAAAAACGACGGCACTTTCAAATGGCTTGAGCCAGTGCATGAGGTTATCGTGCCACATGGGAAGGGCGTTCATTTGCCGATAAATATCTACCACTTCAAAAGCGACATTCCGCGCGGTGACCGCAATTTGAAGATTTATGAAAAGCGCCTTGAAAGTGGCGAAAAACTCTCTCCGCGTGCCATGTTTTACTACGCGCGAGAACTCTACTATAACGCTCGCTACCAAGAGGCGATTTCCACTTTTTTGGAGTTTTTGGATAGAGACGACGCGTGGCTGGAGAATAAGATTGAGGCGTGTTTGAACTTGTCGAAGTGTTTTTTGTGCCTTAAAGATGAGAAAAATGCCAAGGAAAGTTTGTTTAAAAGTTTCATGTTCGACCTACCGCGTGCCGAGATATTGTCGCAACTTGGCAACATTTTCATGTGCGAAAAGGACTGTCAAAAGGCGGAATACTATTACCTTTTAGCGCTAAAATGCAAACTTGATGTCAAAAAGGGCGGATTTGTTCTTCCTGACTCTTACAACTTTGTGCCGTCGATAAATCTATGCGTGATTTATTACAATCGTGGTGACCACAAAAAGGCGCTTAAGTTTCATAATCGCTCAAAACGCTTAAAACCTAATCATCCGTCGGTCATCCATAACGAAAAAATCTTCTACAGAGATAAAAATTCCTAATTTTCCTTGTATTTTATATCGTTTTGTGCTAAAATACTCCTAGTCAAAAAGGAGTTTTTTATGGAAGAAAAAGTTATTAAACCACATCTAGTTAAGCCATTACTTGATAAAATTGTTTACGAAAGATTGCAAAACCCACAAAATGGCGTTATGGTCAACATCAAGCCAGAGGATTTTATCGATGTTAAAAAGGTGACCGAAGAGATTGTGAGAGTGACCATCACGCGTGCGCTTTTGGTTACGCCACAGAGCCTTCTCAAACTTTCGGTGACCATGAGCGTTGATATTCCAGTGGACTCAATCGAGTTTTCGCGCCTCGATGACCCAAAGGACTATATTAAAAACAGTCAGCCGGTTAAAATCGCGTTTGGCTACATTTCAAATCTTATCACCGAAATCACAATCAATTCGGCAGTCGGACCTATCGTCACTCCTCCAAACATCCAAGAGTAAGATTTGTGAAAATCGAGTCGAAAAAAAGAAATTAGAAAAAATATTCTTATGGTACCAATTAAATTAAAAATATATGATATAACAATAAAAGTCTTATTAGATAACAACACATTTAATAAGAAAGTTAAGGCATTGACATCAAGTAATATTATGCGTTTAAAATTCTAAAAACAAATTAAAAGATATAGAAAAAATCTTTAAAAATATTTAAAGGCAGATATAAGCAATTTAAATATATCGAAAAATATAAAAATTTATAAAGTATTAAAAATTACATTAATAATTAAAACATAATCACTGAGCGAGCGCTCAGTTACGCGGATATAGTACATCGGTAGTATGCGGGCTTCCCAAGCCTGAGAGGAGGGTTCGACACCCTTTATCCGCTCCAAACAAAAATAATCCGTGACGTAAGTTGCGGATTATTTTTGTTTGGTACTCTTCTTTTTTCTTTTTTCACTCTTCTTTTTTCTTAAAACGGATTATTTTTGAAATAAAAAATAAAAAAGAAGAAATAAAAGTTGTGGAATTATTTTATATATTGTATAATAAACTTAGGTGGTTATTATGAAAGAAAGTGTATTACAATAAAATGCCTTATATTTTATCTTTCATTTTGAATTTGGAAAATTTTATGCTATAATATTGTTGCCTTTCGAGGTGTAGCGCAGTTGGTAGCGCGCACGGTTCGGGACCGTGAGGCCGTGGGTTCGAGCCCCGCCACCTCGACCAAATTAAAAATTATAAATATAGGAGAAACAAAATGGATGTGTGCATTGCTGAAATAACTGATGAAGATTTTGGTTTAAAATCTTCCAAATTAGAGAACCCTAAAGTGAGAGAAGCCAGCAGGGGAATAGTTATTAGAGAAGATGGAAAAATTGCCATATTTTTTAAGAAAAATATGAATGAATATAAATTGCCTGGGGGGGGTATTGAAAAGGGTGAAACTTTCGAGCAGGCATTTTCAAGAGAAATTCTAGAAGAAACAGGTTGCGATGTTGAAATTGTAAAAAAATTAGGTTATACACAAGAGATAAAAAGCAAAAAGAATTTCAAACAAACATCATTTGTCTTTGTTGGAAAGGTTGTAAACGATAATGGCAAATTGTCACTTACGGAAAAAGAAAAAAGTGAAGGCGGTGAACTTATTTGGTTAAAGCCTAAAAAAGCATTGAGATTGATAGAAAAATGTTTTAAAAAATTAAAACCTTCTCCATATGATGTTGATGAAAGTTTGTATAGCACAAAATTTGTTGTGTATAGAGATAGAAAAATTTTAGAATATTATATTAAAAATATGAACAAATAACTCACTATGTTTATTTAATATTAGTGAGTTTTTATTTAATCTTTTTCTCAACTTTTTGCATATATATTTCTAGGAGTTTTTATATGCTTAAAGGACCGTGTAAGGATGTGAATATTGGCAGTATCTATGCTATAAATGGAGCGACTGAGAATTTAAATAAGGTAAATGAGGTCTATCGTGAACTTTTGGCGGTACTTCAGTTTTTGGATAAAAACGACAAAAAGTTTTCTAAGTTTTTCATGGCAAAGACCAAAATGCCGATAAGAGTTGAGATTGAAAAGGTGAAGAAGGTGGCACTTAGTAATTTAAATGACTTATATGCCGACTATAACACCTTTTTGGATAACATCGGCTACTACTCATCTGTTGAAAGAGTGGATAAGTTGCCGACAGAACCTGCGGATATCAGCGATAATCCATATTTCACCATGCTTGAGGATAGATTTTTAGATGATGAAGAGAAATATTTGAGTTTGTCGGCGTATTTTCATATAAAACTTGACGCTATAAACCACCAGACAGAAAATATCAACACCTTTTGGAAGGATGAGCAGTTTGATGAGTATAAGGAAAGGCTTTATGACTCCATCAATTTTTCGCTCGGCAAATATCCAAAATTGTTTAAAGATTATGGACACATCTGCGCAAAGGAAAAGGGCGGTTAGTCGACAACTTTTTTTGTTTTAGTTGACACATTTACTTTACTTTTCTTTCGCAAACGACTATAATTTGTATGGTAAAAGGAGAGTGAAAAATATGAAAATTAAACCTATTTTTGATAGAGTTGTTTTGCTTCCAAAGGAAGCGGATAAGGAAACCAAAAGCGGAATCATACTTCCAACCGCGTCTCAAGAAAAGTCGCAACTTGCCACTGTCATCGCAGTTGGCGAAGGCGGAACTGTGGACGGAAAGGAAGTTAAAATGGCGGTAAAAGTCGGACAAGAAGTGCTCTACAGCAAGTATAGTGGCACAGAAATCACATTTGAGGGCAAGAAATATATCGTTCTTAAACAAAACGACATACTTGCCATCATTGAATAGGAGGAGTTATGGCTAAGAAGATTTTAGAGGGCGAAAGTGCAAGAAAGGCATTAGAGGCAGGCGTCAACAAACTTGCCAACACGGTTAAGATAACACTTGGGCCTAAAGGCAGAAATGTGGTGCTTGGCAAAAAGTATGCAACGCCACTCATCACAAACGACGGCGTGACCATTGCGAAAGAGATTGAACTTTGTGACCCATTCGAGAATTTAGGCGCAGAACTAATTAAGGAAGTTTCGGTTAAGACCAACGATGTTGCGGGCGACGGCACAACAACGGCGTGCGTGCTTGCTCAAGCGATTATTCGCGAAGGGCTCAAAAATTTCACAGCGGGCGCAAATCCAATCATCTTAAAAAAGGGTATTTTCAAGGCGGTTGATGTGGCAACTGAGGAACTTAAAAAGATAAGCAAACCTATCACAAGTTCAAAGGACATCGAGCAGGTGGCAAGCATATCCGCTGGCGACGAAGAGGTTGGAAAACTTATTGCTGAGGCTATGGAAAAGGTGGGCGCGGACGGCGTTATCACAGTTGAAGAAAGCCAAACCATGCACACCGAACTTTCCGTTGTGGAAGGTATGCAGTTTGATAGGGGATACTTGTCGCCATATATGTGCACCAACACCGAAAAGATGCTGGCAGAACTTGACAATGCTTACATCTTAATCACCGACCGCAAGATTTCTTCCATGCAAGAGATTTTGCCAGTTTTGGAGCAACTTGTTAAGGTTGGCGGAAAGATGGTGATAATCGCCGACGATGTGGAAGGCGAAGCGCTGACCGCACTTATACTCAACAAACTGCGTGGCTCACTCAATGTTGTGGCAGTGAAAGCGCCAAGTTTTGGTGACAAGCGAAAGGCTATGCTTCAAGATATCGCGACGCTCACTGGCGGAATTTTTATCAGTGAAGAGTTAGGTTTTGACCTTAAGACCGTTTCACTTGACAGCCTTGGCAGAGCAAAGATGGTGCGCGTTGATAAGGATAAGACAACCATCATTGAAGGCGCTGGCAGTAAGGACGACATCAAGGCAAGAATTAAGTCGATTAAAGAGCAAATCGCACTGACCACAAGTGACTACGATAAGGAAAAACTTCAAGAGCGCCTTGCAAAACTCTCTGGCGGGGTGGCTGTCATCAAAGTTGGCTCGGCAACCGAAGTTGAGATGAAAGAGAAGAAACTTAGAATTGAGGATGCTCTCTCTGCCACAAAGGCAGCAAGCGAAGAGGGAGTTGTGCCAGGTGGAGGCGTCGCACTTTTAAAGACCACTCCAGCACTCAAAAAACTTGTTGACGAACTTGACGGCGACGAGAAGACAGGTGCAAGCATCGTTTTAAGAGCGGTGGAAGAGCCAATTCGTCAAATCGCGCTCAACGCTGGAATTGACGGCGGTGTTGTTGTCAATAAAATTTACGAAAATCTCGACAAGAGTGCTTATGGCTTCGACGCACTTAAAAATGAGTACGGCGACCTTATCAAGAAGGGCATACTCGACCCAACCAAAGTGACACGCTCTGCGCTCATCAACGCGGCTTCTGTTTCGGCAACCTTGCTCACAACTGAGGCGCTTGTTGTGGAGATTGAAGATAAGAATAAACCTGAAGAGAAAGAAGTGTATTAATGCCAAAGAAGAGTGTTAATTTTAAGAAATATGTGTTAAATTAATTAGAAAAGAACTTCCAAACGAAAGATGTTTTGGAAGTTTTTTTGTGCCTTTGAAGTTTTTTTGTGCCTTTTTTGTTTCGTATGGGAATTTAAATGCAATTATTTTTTTGTAACTACTTTTATTTAAATTTTTGTATTGACAAAACCTTGGCGTTGTGATAAAATTAAAAAGTATTGTGAGGTGAAAGATGTTAATTACAACTGATTTTAGTAAGTATGACCAAAAATATTTGAAAGGAAGAAATGCAGAATATACCGTTGAAGATTTAAACGAGTTGTTTGAAAGATATATTAACACTGATTCATTCAAATCAACTCCATACATCAAGTTAAGTGAAGATGTGGAAGAGAATTTTGAAAGTCTATATAAGATTTTTAATAAAGTTAAAGACCATATGAAACTTCCAAACACCATCATAAAATCATATGTTATGGACGGACAAGAGGAAAAGGCGGTTAAGTGTTTAAAACTTGTCGACGGAAGAATCGCATCTCCACAAGGTGTCCTTGCAGAATTTATGGTTAATCATTTGCTGACGGATGAAGAGTGCGAAACGCTTCCAGAACTGAAGCGAAGTGACGATGTTGATAATTATTTTTATGAAATTATGGCAAAGAGACTCACGGAGAGATTTCCAAAGTATATCTTTTTAGATTTATCCGATTTGAAAAATTCCGATGCTAAAACAAAAAATATGAGAATGGGAATTACACATGCGTTTGAAAGATGTGGAATTCAGCAAATTAATATCGGTTTAAAAGATCCGCAAATTTTTCTTAATCCTGATGCAAAGCCTGAAGTTGACAAACGTTTTCATCCATTTTTAATGAATTCATTTAAAAGTTTGGTTGAGAAATATGTTAAAGACAAAGGCTTTAGCGGAAATCTAAATCAGGTGTTTAACTCTACCAATCGCGTGGACGAGATTAGATTTAAAAATGTGTGGGATTTTTATGAAGAAGTGATAGGCGAATATATTAGCGTTTTTGATGACGAAGAAAAGAGAGAGTTAAAATCATGGATAGATGATGCAAGTTTTCTATTTGATTGTAAAACCTTCAACAATCTCCATTCCAATATCACTCGCGGTGGAAGATTTGGTGAGGATGGCAAGAAGGTTGCAGATGCTATTAGCAACACAAAATTTAGACAAGCAAGCGCTGAAGATGAAGAAGTTTTAAAGAGTTTTTATAAAAAGGCACTTGAAGTTAAGCGCGCTTTAGAGATTAAAAGTTATTGTAATGGGAGAAGTTATAATTATCCAACCAACTATTTCAAAGTTTGCGACATGAATCCTCCACAATTCTACTATTGCATGATAGAATATGAGAAATTATTAGAGAATGAGATGGATGGTTTAAAACTTAAAATCGAAGAAGCAGGCTCAAATGAACAAGAAGAATTAAATGAAAATTTGAAAGGTCTATACAAGACATATAAGGATGTTGATGACGCTAGAATATTGTTTATCAGAAACTTTCCTTGGGCGCTTAATGGTAAAGGTCCATTTAATAATAATGCGCGAGATAAGTCGGAAGACCTAACACCAGAACAGATTATTATGGCTGCGGGGCTAGAAAATATCCACAGCATAACCAATCCTTATGAGCCAGAAAGTTCGGATAAGAGAATAATAACGAAAAAAGATATCTATGCCAGCGCTGTTATGGCTATAAAATATGTGAAAGAGCATAATTTAGGCACAAACAATCTTTACGTCGCAAAAGCCGTTTTTGACTCACTGCGCTATGGACACTCTCCACTATCAGAAGAGTATGGCGGTGAAAAGGTTGAAGAGAAGAAAGTTGAAAAAGTTGCAGAAAAAGTTTAAATAGAACTCAAAATTTAAAATTTTAATGATTTGATTAAGATAATATAACAAAAATGTCCAAATTAACGGACATTTTTTGCTTAAATTAAAGGAAATTACATCTTTTTGTGGTATAATAGGGTTATAGTGCGATTTTTTAGGAGAGAGAATTGTTTTTTTCTGTTGAGTGGTTACAAGAACTTAAAAGAAAGTGTGATTTGGTCAGCATTGCGTCTAATTATCTGCGCCTAGAACAAAAAGGTAGGCGTTTTTGGGCGTGCTGTCCGTTTCACAATGAAAAGACGCCCTCATTTTCGATAGATGCCGAGGACGGAATTTATTATTGCTTTGGTTGTAAAGAGAGTGGAGATGTCATCAAGTTTGTGGAGAAAATGGAGAACATCGAATTCTATGACGCTGTCAAACTCCTTGCAGATAAGGCAGGAATGCAACTGCCAGAACTTGAGACAAGCGAAGAGGCTGGCAAAAAGCAAAAGTTGAAGGCGAGACTCCTTGAAGCATTAAGCCTTGCTCAAAAACACTATGAAGAAAATTTGTATAATAAAGACGCATATGAGGCTCAGCAATACATAAAAAAGCGAAAACTGACAAGAAGGGAACTGAACGATTTTAAAATCGGCTACAGTAAAAATTGGACGGATATTGTTGAATATTTGCATCAAAAGGGCTTTTCTAGCAATGAACTTGTGACGGCTGGCATATGCGGAAGGAAAAACGATAGAGTTTTTGATGTGCTGGCGGGTAGGCTGGTCTTTCCAATATTTAACTCCTTTAATGAGTGTATCGGTTTTAGTGCCAGAGCGCTTGAAAAAACAGATTTTGCTAAATACAAAAACACCGCAGAGACACCAGTCTTTCAAAAGGGCAAGGTCGTTTTTGGAATTAATCTTTTAAAGAGACTTAAACAGCAACAGGGCTTAGACAAAATCATCCTTGTTGAAGGGCAGATGGATGTCATAGCCATGCACAAGGGTGGATTTAAAAACACAGTGGCTTGCATGGGCACGGCGCTCACCAAAGACCATATCCAAGAACTTAAAAGATATTCAAAAAACATCGTGCTTTGCTTTGATAACGATTCGGCAGGCGTCAAAGCGACCCTTCGTGCGATTGAACTTTTCCGAGGGGAAGGCGTGGACTTAAAGGTGACGACTCTTCACGGCGGAAAGGATGCAGATGAGGTGCTGAATAACCTAGGAAGCGTGGAACTTGAGAAGATGATAGATAACGCGGTGCCATACATGAACTATCTCATTTCTCATTTTCAAGGCGAGTTTGATTTGAATAAGCCGGAAGAGAAAGGTCGATTTGTGAAAATTGTGCTAAACGAGATAAAAAAATTGGAATCGGACACCGAGCGAGAACCATATCTTGATATAGTGCGAGATTTGACCAACATCCCTGTGGAAGTTCTAAGGCGTGACCTAGGCGGAAAGATAAATATGAAAATGCCTAAAAAGGAAAATATTGTTGAAACAGCAGTTGGTGGAAACATAAAGGCGGTGACATTCATTCTATCTTCGCTGTTACATCACAAAGATTTTGTCAATAATCAAATTGACTATTACAAACTTTTGGATGATTATGAAAGGTATTTGAAGATTATCGAACTAAACATGCCACTCTCTTCGCTCTATGACCTTGAGGGAACGGATAAGGACAGGTTGTTACTTGACATGATAAACTACAACTTCAGTTTGTATAAGGATGTCGAAGAAAAATATTTCAATGAGTGCGTGTGGATGATTGCAGAAGAAAAGTTAAAGAAAGAGCAGGCAAGGTTAAATGCGGAATATAAAAATTGTGAAGATTTGACAAGGCGTGCTGAGATTGCAAAGGACTTAGGCAAGATTGCAAGAGATTTAAAAAATAAAAACTTGGAGGTTTTTTATGTTGGATGAAAAAGCAGAAGAAAAAGCAAAATTAGTTTATGACAAACTTTTGGCGCTCGCCATGAAAAAGGGCTCAATCAATGCGGACGATGTCTATTTTTCGATGTTAAAAGTGGGTGAGAATGCTGAGAACATCGAGAAATTTTTGCAGAGTTTGGAAAAGAAAGGGATAAAGGTAATTAAGTCGAACGATGACGACTTATTAAAAGACAATTTTGCCGACATCAGTATGTTTCCAAATGTCGATGATCCTGTGAAGATGTATCTTAAGGACATCGGCAAGGTGCCACTTCTTTCAATGGAAGAAGAAAGAGAGTATGCGCAAAAGGCAATGCAGGGCGATGAGTATGCCAAAAAGATGCTTTGCGAGTCAAATTTGCGTCTTGTTGTCAGCGTGGCAAAGAGATATGTTGGAAAGACCTCCATGTCCTTCCTCGACCTTATTCAAGAGGGTAATTTGGGACTTTTAAAGGCGGTGGAGAAGTTTGACTACACTAAGGGCTTTAAGTTTTCCACTTATGCCACATGGTGGATAAGGCAGGCAATCACGCGCGCTATGGCTGACCAGTCAAGAACGATAAGAATACCAGTGCATATGGTGGAAACCATCAACAAATACGTCAAAGTGACAAGAATGTTGATGCAAAAATTAGGGCGTGAGCCGACCATCGAAGAGATTGCTGACGAGATGGGCTTAAGCGTCGCCAAGGTTTTGGAGATTAAAAGAACTTCTCAAGACCCTATCTCACTTGAAACGCCTATGGGCGAAGAGGACGATGGCAAGATGGCGGATATCATAGAGGATGAAACTTCGAAATCTCCTATGGAGAGCGCTTCTCAAAGTTTACTTAGAGAGCAAATTTTAGCCGTTATTGATACCTTGACTCCGCGTGAACAGGAGGTTATCCGTCAGCGCTATGGGCTTATCGACGGCAAGCAAAAGACCTTGGAAGAAGTGGGCAAAGAGTTCTCTGTGACGAGAGAGCGTATTCGTCAAATTGAGGCAAAGGCTCTTAGAAAACTCAAACATCCAAACAGAAGCAAACGTCTTGCTGATTTTGTGGAATAGGAGGTAGTATGGATTTAACAAATTTATTGAAATATCAGGAACTGGACGAGAAACTATATGAAGTCGAGCAGAAATTGACGAAAAGTCCAGCAAGGAAAAGAGCGAGCGAACTTTCAAAGATTGCCAAAAACGCTCAAGCAAAATCAACAGAACTTGAGAATGAGGCAGGAAATATCCTTAAAGAGATAGACGACATAAAGGAGAAGTTTGAACAAAATAAGAAGAGTTTGGAAAGTTTGGTTGGTAAGGATTTGGAAAATTTATCTATGGAAGATTTAGACAAAATTTCCTCACTTAAGTCAAAGATACTCGGCAATTTAAACTACTTAGAAAAACATCTTCAAAAACACGCTGAAAGTGTCAATAGAATTCTTATGGATTTTAATAAGACCAAGAAGATGTATGATGAAGCGCGTAGGCAGTTTTTAGAGTGCAAGGCAAAAATTGACGAGGAGACAAAGACGCTGGAGCCTGAAAAGGCAAGGCTGGAGAAGGAACTTGAAACTCTCTCAAAAAGCGTGGAAAGTAGACTGCTTGCAGAATACAAAAAGAGACGCTCCGACAACATTTTCCCAGTTGTTGTGCCACTTGAGGGAACAAACTTTTGTGGCAGATGCCGTATGGAACTTCCTATGGCGGCAATTTCTAAAATCAAGGATGTCGGCGTGATAACCTGTGAGCATTGCAAGCGTTTAGTTTATAAAAAGTAGGTGGAAGATGAGCAAAAATCAAAAATATGAATATCTCACAGACACAAAGGCGGTTTTAGTTGACGGAAAATATATTCTCGCCTTAAGAATAAGCGCGTTAAGAGATATTTTTAACGCGGAAGGAAAATTAGTGGCAAGAGGCGGACAGTTGGGCGGATTTATCACGCCGGGCGCGCTGGCGGAATACGGCGGTTGCTGGGTGGATAAAAACTCGGTTTTAATTTCACGCGAAGGTCACACGCTTATTTATGACAACGCTGTTGTTCGCAGTTCGCAAATTGTGGATGCGTATGCCGGCGAAGATGCTAGTATAAAATCATCAACAATAAGTGGCAGTAAAAAGTGCTATGTCGAAATTAGTGGAAACTCAAAAGTTGAAAACACAACCATCGATAATGTCAACACGGTTATCTCTGGCAATGTTAAACTCAAGAATTGCCTAATACATTCTGCGGAAGGCGACGGCAAAACGGCGGTGGTATACATTAAAAATAATACCAATCTCTCAAACAGCGAAATCGTGCCACCAGTTGGCAAAAAAATCGAAATTGATTTGAAAAAAACAAAAAAAAATGTGCGAATAACAACAGAAATGACGGATATAACAAAAGCAAGGTAACAAGCCTTGTTTTTTGTTACAAAATATGTATATCGCTTTAAAAGATAAAAGTTTGTTTTATTATAAAAAAGATAATGTGATTGAAACATTAGAAACGGCATGATTGGCAAAATCTTTATACCGCTTTTTTAAATTAAAAATGTTTAATAAAATATTTTTTAATAAAATATAAAATTTTTTTATATTTTTTATTTTTTTTGGCATTTTTTAACAATTTTTTAAAATTTTTTGTTTTTGCATTAATATTTAAATAATTTTAAGACTTTTATCAAAATTATTTTCCTTTAGACAATATGTGCTTGATTGCCATAACCAATCTTTCGACCTCTTGAAGCGTGTTGTAATAGGAAAAGGAAACGCGCACAAGTCCTGTGTCTAAAGTGTCGAGCGCCTCATGTTTCTTTGGCGCGCAATGATATCCACCGCGCACGCAAATGCCATACCTATCGTTTAGAATTGTGGCAAGTTCGGAGGAGTTGTAGCCGTCGATGTTGAAAGCAAAAACGCCATTCGTGTTTTCGGTTGCGGTGTAGATGTCGACTGGCAGTTTGGATAGTTCATAGTGCAGAAAGGTGGTCAAATCGTCCATTTTTTCTTTGATAGGCACAAAATTTTCTTCCAAAAAGTCTATGCCAGCACCAAAGGCGATGATGTTAGGGGAATTTAAAGTTCCACTCTCCAATCGCTCTGGCAGTGCGTTGGGCTGGTGTAATTCCAGCGAGTTTGTGCCAGTTCCGCCGAATAAAATAGGGTCGAGTTTGATGTCGGTGTTTATCACCAAACAGCCCACGCCCTGTGGAGAGTAGAAACCTTTGTGCGGAGCCAGAGCAAGCATGGCGATGTTCATGCTTTTCATATCATACTTAAAATGTCCGCCACCTTGTGCGCCGTCCACAAGAAGTGGAATATCTCTTTCATTCAACTTTTTTCCTATCTCTTCAATATCCGCCACATCGCCATTGACATTTGAGATGTGATTAACAACAACAAGTTTTGTGTCGCTTTTAAGATGTAATTTGATATCTTCATAGGTGAGTTTTCCGCGCTTTGATTGCTTGGCAATGTCAAACTCCACGCCTTTTTCATCATGCAAATGTTGGAGCGGGCGCAAAACGGAATTATGCTCATTTTCTGTGCAGACGACATGTCCGCTTTTAACATATCCTAGTATCGCAAGATTGAGCGCGTGAGTGCATCCGCCAGTGAAGATAACCATGTCACCATTGACATGCCTTGCAACCTTGTCGCGCACTTTCTCAATCTCCATGGCAGTTTTAATCGCCTCGCGATGTCCGCTTCGTCCAGGATTTGCTGTGTAATAGGTAAGAGCGTCTAACATCGCTTTTTGCACCTGTTTCGGCTTGATTAGAGTGGAGGCAGAATTATCAAAATATATCATAAAGTTTTCCTTTTTTAATAAAAAATCAAATTTTTTACGTTATTTTTTAATTTTTTTATCATTTTTAATTAATTTTTTGCTATTTTTTATTTTTTTTCTTAAATGCTAGATTTTTAGATAACAAAAAATATTTTGAAAATCAATTTTTATTGCATATATTTTTTTAATAAAAAATGGTTTTTATTTAAAGATTTATATGCCTTTTAAAACATCAACTTATTTTCATATTATTAATATAATATTAATGGGGAAAATTTGTGCATAGGGGAAATTATGAATTATTGTATTGCAGTGTTTAAATCTCGCTCCGCAACACTATCCTTTGCAAGACTTTTAAAGGCGCACAATATTCCTTGTGCCATCATAAATACTCCAGGCAGTATCGGACATGCGTGCGGAATCTCTGTCAAATTTTTAAGTGATGATTTTGCCTTGGCTCAACAACTAGTTAGCACTAAACTTAAAATGTCTTTTTCTGGATTCTATAATTTTAATGATTTTCGCATGCTTTAAAGCGGAGCGGTTAGCAAGACATTTTTGTTTTGCTAATACATATAAACTCTTAAATTTCATAAAATAACTCTATGAAATACATGATGGCGATATTTTTTACCTTTTCCTTTTTGTTTATGGCGATGTTTGGCATAAGTTGTGTCTATGGCTATCTCTTTCCGCTTCGGTATCAAGATGAGATTGCCGTCGCGTCCGCCACCTTTGAGGTTGACCCAGTTCTAGTTGCTAGCGTGATAAATAGTGAAAGCGGATACAACTATGATGTGGTGTCGGCGAAAGGAGCAGAGGGACTTATGCAACTGCTGCCATCGACTGCGGTATATTTGGCTAAAAAGTTGAAATATGGCGAGTATGATTTGAAAAATCCTGAAGATAACATCATGCTGGGCACCTACTATCTTTCGCTTTTGTCGGAACAATTCGGCGATGAAGTTTTGGCGCTCTGTGCCTATAACGCTGGTCCTGGCAATGTGACAAAGTGGCTTTCGGATGAGGAAAACGTGGACGAAAGTGGCATGCTTAAAAACATACCTTTTGAAGAGACGCGTAATTACGTTCAAAAATGTTTGCAGGCAAAAAAATATTATAATTATAAACGCGCCTATTTTAATTTAGATTAAATATTTTAATATTCTTATTTCAATCGTTCATATAAAATTAACTCTATTATTAGGCGATTGTAAGTTTGGACTAAAAAAGGCAAAAATCGACAGCATAAAACTTTTCTAAAGAAGCATCCTTTGTGTTAAGGAGGCGGTATGAGAAAAAAGTTTTTGTTAGTTTTATCTTTAATGTTACTTGTTGCAATATCATTTTCAATAGCGACACCTGTCTATGCTGAGGCAAATTTGAAGTGCTTAAAAGTGATAGGCGATGGCGTTGTTGAAATCAAACCTGACAGCGTGAAGGTCTGCGCGGAAATTCAAACTGTAGACTTAGACGCTGTTAAATCTAAGAACGACAATCTTGAAGCGTTAAATAAAATTACGGCGATTTTAAATGAAAATGGCATTGAAGATTTGGTTGTCGACAATTTCTCTTTCTATCCATGCTATGATTATAGCCAAGGCAAAAGTTTAACAGGCTACTGCACAGATAGCGACATTTCGTTTGAGATAGTTGACTTAGATAAGATAGAGTTGTATATCGACATTCTCACAGAAAATGGAGTTACATCCATTCGAAGTTTGACCTATTCTTCTTCGCATTTCGACGAGGCATATGAGGAGGCTTTGAAACTTGCGGTCGAAAACGCCGAAGCAAAATGCGTGTATTTAGGTGGAGATAATTTGTCGCTTGTTTCCATAAACGAAGAATATTCCTATTCTTCCAACTATCTTTATCGCTCATACTATGAGGGTTTGGACCTTGGCGAACAAACCATCACGGTCAATGCTA
Source organism: uncultured Clostridia bacterium (assembly GCA_944377825.1). Classification (GTDB taxonomy): domain Bacteria; phylum Bacillota; class Clostridia; order Christensenellales; family UBA1242; genus Caccovivens. The sequence continues at coordinate 36,458 of CALWGA010000013.1, forward strand.
AAGTTATTGCAAAATACTCATAACTGATTTTGTAAAATATTGCACCTTTTATTAAAAATGTTTTGAATTTTGTGTACCACTGTGTTATAATACTAGTGGTAGTTTTTTATCGCTACAAAATTATGCAAAAGGAGAAGGTTATGGGGGAAGAATCGTCAGAACTTCAAAAATCAATTAGGCGACTATTAATCAAAATTGGAATTAGAATTGATTTGGATGGATTTGACTATCTTGTCAGTGCTATCGAATTCGCCATAAAGGATGCTGAACTTGCTAAAAATTTGTGTGATGGACTGTATGGGCGTGTGGCCGAAAAGTATAACACAAAGGCATATTGTGTTGAGAGAAGCATAAGAAGCGCGATTGAAAAGGCTTACATACATAAAGGGTTGAAAGAGGTCAACAAATTATTCGACGCCCAGATGATTGAAGATAACAAACGACCAAGTTCAGGCAGATTTATAAGAATTCTGGCAACAGCATATAACATGAATTTAGTTGACGATGTAAAGTAAAAAACAACAAATTTCATGTTGATATATTTTATCAAGCACATAAAATATGTGCAAAGTTTTTTAGTGGCATAAAAAATTATCTTAAAACACTTGAAAAATTCCTTTCATTTGTATTATAATCTAAAAGTATGGAGAGTTGTCAGAGTGGTCGAATGTGCCGCTCTCGAAAAGCGGTAAGGCGAAAGCCTTCGGCGGTTCGAATCCGCCACTCTCCGCCAGTTTTTGAATTTTTAATAATTTTATAGAAGGAGAATTATGAGTTTTAAGCAAAGAGGTGAAGAATTAAGGAATAGTTTAAAAAAATTAGTATATGAATATATGTTGTCGAAAGATGAATGCAAAAATTTTAATGACGGTATGAAACAATCAGTTATATTTCGCGAATGTGGCATGGATTGGGGAGAAAAAGAAAATTGCACATCTTCAAATCAACAATATTGGATACTTGCTATTTTAAGAGAATTAGAAGAAGAAGGTAAAGTTCAGCGAGATATAATATCGAAAAAGTGGAGATTAAAATAGTAGTAAATAAACTACATTAATCGTAAAACGTTTTATCTTGCTATTTTAAAGTAACAAAAATATTTATGTTTCAAATTGAATTTTAAAAAATAAAATTTCGCTAACTTTTTGTTAGCAATTTTTTATTTATACTTGTTATCTTTAAAACTTAATGATATAATATGTTTTATGATAGAATTGACATGGTTTGGCACGGCAACAATACTTTTAAATATTGACGGCGAAAAACTGCTTTTTGACCCATTTTTTAGGCGTAATAAAAAGTTGGAACAGCCTGATATCAAAGAGTTCACACATGTGGACTATATTTTCAACACGCACTCGCACTTTGACCATCTTTGCGATGTGCCGGAGATTTTGGTTAGGTCAAGCGCGAAACTTTACGGCTCGTCAACAGCATATCTTCGTTTAAAAAAACAAAATGTGGATGTTGCAAAGAAGGCGGTTATTCTTCACTATAACGAAACGAGAAACTTGAAAAATTGCTCGCTCAAGGTCTATCAAAGCCAGCATGTGAAAAATGACATCGGCATAATACTTTTAACTGCGCTTAAAATTCTTTTCACTTTTCAAATACATAAGGCGTGGAAACTGCTTCGCATGCACCACAAATATCTTATGGGCGGAACTATCATGGCGTTTGAGGTTAAAGCGAATGGTAAGACGATATTGATTTTTGGCTCGGCTGGTGTTGATAAGAATGTTAAGTTGTCAAGCGGTGTGGATGTGCTTGTTTGGCCTTTTCAGGGCAGGAGCAATATGACAAAATATTCTCTTCCAATTATTGAAAAAATCAATCCAAAAGTTGTTATTCTCGACCATTTCGACAACGCTTTTCCGCCTGTCACTGGCAATGTCAACACGTCTAAGTTTGTAAAAGTTATGGCGAAAAAACTTCCTGACATCAAGGTGATTGTGCCAAAGTATAATGATACGATAAAGTTAGATTAAATATTTTGTAAGATTATGAAACATTTTTCTAATAAATTACAAAAAATTGTAAAAATTTGTAGAAATATCGCAAAATTATTTGGAACTATCCTCGCTCATGTGATATACTTATTAAGTCCACCCAAAATGGACGAAAGGAGATAGATAATGAGTGAGCATGAGAAAATGGTAAAAATAATTAGATTTGCACTTGTAAAAATTGGTTGTAAAATAAATCATTTGGGCTTTCAATATTTGTGCTATGCCGTGGAACTTGTTATTTTAAATCCGAAAGCGATACATAGTCTACTAAAAGAGGTCTATCAAAAAATTTCAGACGAGTTCCATGTCGGCAACAGGATGACGGTGCATAGTTCGATACGCAATGTGATTGAAGAGACCTATGAGACTGGCAGTTTCTTAGAGTTAAACAATATGTTCAAGATGGAGTTATACACTTTGGACGACAAACCAACTTGTGGAGAGATAATCGGACTGCTCGCTGAATATTACACTCTAAAACTCTACAAAAACGAAGAGATATTTAAAGATTTTGACTAAGACATAGTGTGATGTCAAAATTTATGCAAGTTGAGTTTTTAAAAAAATCGACTAAGCGATGTTAAAATTTAATAATGTCAAATTTTTATATTTTGTTGGCGCAAAATGCACAACAAATTGTGTCATCACAGTTTGAATAAACATCAGTTTCGCTCAAATGTAACTTTGTCACGCGTGGCGGTGGCTTTCGATTATGCAACCATAAAAATTTTCTATAAATAAATCTCGCAAATCTAATTATTTTCTTCTACATTAATGTTTTTAAAGTGTTTTTGTTAAATTATAAAACAAAAACGCTTGCTTTCGGATAAAATTTATGCAATGCTTATGATTGCACATAAGTAATATCTTTTTTCCACCATACTAGATAGGGTTCCCAAGAATGCAACATTTTTGGGAAAAAGTAGCAAACAAACGAATGGTAAGGCTTTTGGTGTGAGACAAAAGTCGAAATGAAGTGCGGTTTGTGACGCCTTGGCAGACGCGCTGGATTTAGGTTCCAGTTCGAAAGAGTGGAGATTCAAGTCCTCTTGGTCGCACCAGATTGCTAAACATGCGTAAAACACGTGTATTTAGCAATTTTTTTATAACTAATAAACTTATAATATTTTAAGCAATTTGACACAATAAAATTAAAAAAATCGTAAAAAAACTGTGTCAAAAACTGTGTCAATTTAAGCAGTATATAATTTGCGAAAGTTAAATTTATTTTGTGATTTTTAAAAAATTATGATATAATTAACATGTTATATTAAAATGTCATATGATTGCTGATTGAGACAAAATATGCAAACTTGAGAGGTTTTGATGAGAATAGGGATTTTGACGAATTTTAACAATGGTTGCACAGAAGAAGATTTTATAATTGCTAAATCTTTTGCAGAAGATGGACACAAGGTTGACTTGTTAGATTTTCCAATCAATTTAGATTTGCAAAATGTTTATGATTTACTTATATTAAAAAATGCATGGGACTTAAATGAAAACACTTATAAAAATTATTTAACAGAACTAGACAAAATGAAAGCGAAACTCAAACAAACTCAGTGCAAAATTGTCAGTTCGTTAGATGGGAAAATGGATTTTGAAAAATATGGTAAAAAGTATCTTGTTGATTTATTTAATGCAGGTTATAATGTTGTGCCAACAATTGATAATATAAAAGATATTGCAAAATTACCAGAAGCAAAAATCTATATAAAGAAGCCATATGTTTCTTATGATGGCTTTGATATGCAGGAAATAAAACGCAATAATTTGAAAAATTTAAATTTGAATAATGAGATTTTACAACCTAAACTAGATTTTATTTCTGAAGTTCAATTATATTTTATAAATGATAAATTTCAATATGCGTTGGAATATACGCCTTCTAAATGGCCAAATTATCCAACACCCCATAGTTTCTTGCCAAGCAAAAAATATATCAATCAGGCTATTGAAATTATCAATATAAATGGTGCAAGTTGTAGTTTTAATAGAGTTGACTTTTTAAAATTAAATGATAATGATATGATAATTTTGGAATTTGCTGACTCAAATCCTAACTTAAGTTTGCCTATGCTTGATAAAAAGACTTTAAATATGTTTTTACAAAACTTTAAACATGAAATTTATAATTATATAAAATAAATCGATGTTTACTTTTTTTAGAAATGAATATGTGGGCAATATTATGATTATCACAAAATTATAAAATTTTAAATTTTGCGAGTGTTATCATTTTTGTTATTATTTAATTTTACGTTACAATATTTTTATAAGGAATTGCTATGGTTTTTGTTTTTGATTTGGATGATACGATTTGTGAGACGGATGGGTATAGCGAGTTCTATATCAAAAAGTTTTTTGTGGAGCATAATTTGCCGTATAAGCAGATTGCGACTGATGTGCGCTTTGCTGAAAGCAAGTTTGATTGGAGTGTGGATGAGGCGCTTAAGTGGTATAAGACCTATGGCGATGAGATGATGCTGGAATTTCCTTGCAAAAAGAATGCAGTTAGGTGTATCAATTCTCTTCATGACAGTGGTCATAGGATTGTGATTGCCACGGCGCGTGCAACCGATTGGCACACAAAGCCCGAAGAGATAACTTTGGAGTGGCTTAAGAAAGTAGGGCTAAAATATGACAAAATCTATATCGGCAGAATAGACAAAGAGAAGATTTGTGAAGAAGAAAACGCTGACGTGTTTATCGACGATGACATAAAAATCACACAGCGTGTGGCGGAATATTTCTGTGAGAAGAAGGATAAACATTGCTTTCTTATGACAACAAATTACAATAAAAATCTTCCAATAGGCGAAAATGTTGAAAGGGTGCTTGATGTTGCCGATATGCTAAAAAAATTAAATATCAAAGCGAAGAATAGATAGAATAAGTGACGTAAAAAGTTAGGTTGTCTTTATGGGGAATTTAATAAATATTATTGTAAGTAGACAATTTTTTCGCGCTGACAGATTGTGACTAAACATAGTTTGTAATAAATTGTAAAAATTTGTATTTATTTTGTAAAATCGTTTTGAGATATTACGCTCGTGTGCTATACTTATTAAGTCAGGTCAAAACTTGGTTAAAAGGAGGAGAAATGAGCGAGCATGAAAAGATGGTGAAGGTAATCAGATTTGCGCTTGTCAAGATTGGTTGCAAGATAAATCACTTAGGATTTCAATATCTTTGCTATGCGGTGGAACTTGTGATATTAAATCCTAATGCGATACATAGCCTACTTAAAGATGTTTACCAAAAAATTTCAGACGAATTTCACGTCGGCAACAGAATGACAGTGCATAGTTCGATTCGCAACGTGATTGAAGAGACCTATGAAACTGGCAGTTTTCTTGAAATCAACAAACTTTTCAACATAGAGATTTTCACATTAGATGACAAGCCGACTTGCGGAGAGATAATTGGACTACTTGCAGAGTATTACACACTGAAACTCTACAAAAATGAAGAAATTTTTAAAGACTTTTAGAAATGATATTTAACGTATCATTTTTTTATTTTATTAAAGATAAATCCACTCAAAGTAGTTACATTTAAGCGGATTTGATGAATGTTGCGATTTAGTTTATTGTGTTTTACAAATTTAAATTGATTTTTACTTTATCAGCCGAGAAAGTTTATTCAATTTTTGTTTGTTTTGTTTTTTGTAGGCGAGATAGAAGGTCACGGATGCGTCATCGTCTAAAATCGGCAGGCTTATGCGGTCAATCTCACTATGCATTTTAATTATAGTAAAATAGCAAATTTTTGTCAAACGCATGTGCTTAAAATATGGCGATTATTTTTTTGAATTATTAAATAATTAAAATATCACGAAAAATATCATAAAAAATCACTCAAAAATCAATAAAAATTGTATTTTTTGATTAAAAATTTGATTTTCTTATAAATTTATTAAAAATTTTGCTTTTTATCACATAACTCTGCAAAGTAGACATGCAAGTATTGTGCCAACAATTGAGCATAGCAAGGCGACGGGTATGGCGTAGAGAAGTTTTTTAACCTTTGTTTGCGATAGATACACAGTCGCCACATAGAAAATCGTTTCACTACAGCCCATAATAACGCAGGCGCAACGCGTGATGTAACTGTCCGCGCCGTATGAGGCAATCACATCCTCAAGGAGCGCATAACTGCCACTGCCTGTGAAAGGGCGAAGTAGCACTAGTTCGGTGAGTTCTGGTGGCACGCCGAGTGTGTTGAAGATTGGGGACAAGATTTGAGTTAGCCAGGTGGTTATTCCACTGACGCGAAGTAGCGCCACTGCAATCATGATGGATGCGATAAAGGGGAAGATGTCCACCACAAGTTTAATCGCGCCTTTTGCACCTTTGACGAAATAGTCGTAGGTGTTGATGCGTTTATATATGCAATATAGGAAAAGCAATATGAACAAAATAGGTAGGATATACGCACTCATTTCTTCTTCCTACCTTTTAACTTTTGGCGCAATTTTTCAATGCCGTGCACAAGCAAAATTCCCATAATCGTTGTAATCACTGTCACAATCAAGGTCGGCAAGATGATGTCGGCGGGGTTTTCGCTTCCGGCGCTTGCGCGTAAGCCAATCACTGTTGTTGGCAAAAGTTGAATGGAAGTGGCGTTGATGACAACAAGCATAATCATGGCAAAATTCGCCTTACCAGTTTTGTCGTCTAGTGCCTGCATGGCGCGTATACCCATCGGTGTTGCCGCGTTTCCCACGCCGAGCATATTTGCGGAGATGTTGAGCGCAATCAACTTTTCTGTTTCTTCATTGTCGATTTTAAATATCCTTTTGATGAGTGGGCGTAGGAGTTTTGCAAGTTTCTTTGATAGACCGCTGGCGTCGATAAGTTCAATAAAGCCGAGCCAAACCACATACACCGCACAAAGTTCAATGCAAAGTTCAAGCGCTTCAGTTGAAGCACCTATCATCTCACTGAGCATGGCGGACGGATTGACAATTAAAAGCACCAGCATGGAGGCAAGCATCATGATGAGCCAAAAGATATTCATACTTATTTTTATGCTTTGTGTGACTAAAAAAGTCATTTTTGTGAAATTTGGTGATTTTTGTTAAAATTGCAAAATAAATCTCTTTAGCATTTTGTGGATATGTGAATAAAAATTGACTATTTTTGAAAAATTTGATAAACTTTAACTATGGAAAACTATATGATTGATGTTCATGCGCACCTTGATGCGTTCGAAGATGTGAAAGATGTGATTGCAGAGGCAAAAAAGCACGGTGTTAAAAAGATTATCACGGCAGGCTACAATCTTTTATCATCAAAAAGGTCGATGGAAATAGCAAATGAGTTTGACGGTGTCTACGCAGTTGTCGGTGTGCATCCAGAGAATGTGGAAGAAGTGGATAAAAACTATCTTGAAGAGATTGAGCGCTTTGCTTTAGACAAAAAGGTGGTCGGCATCGGCGAGATAGGGCTTGACTACCACTTCACAACTGAAACGAAAGAAAAACAGAAAAAGATGTTTATAGACCAGATAGAACTTGCAAACAATTTAGGCTTGCCGATTGTTGTGCATAGCCGTGACGCCATGGGCGACACTTTGAAAATTTTAAAAACGCACACACCAAAATTTGGCGGACTTATGCACTGCTACAGTGGAAGCATAGAGAGCGCGAAGGAACTATTAAAACTCAACTTCTCTTTTTCGTTTGGTGGAGTTTGCACATTTAAGAATGCTAAAAATGTTTGCGCGGTGATTGAGAATTTACCTCTTGAAAAAATCATGCTCGAAACCGATTGTCCATATCTCGCACCAGTGCCACATCGCGGAGAGAGAAACGAGCCGAAATATATCCCGCTCATAGCAGAGAAGATTGCAGAACTTAAAAATGTGAGTTTGGGAGAAGTTATTAAAGAGACTACCAAAAATGCAGAAAAATTATTTAATTTAAAAAATCATTAAAAAGTGGGTTAAAAATCGCAAAAAATTCGAAAAAAAGTGCATTGTTATTAATTTTTTGCGAAAAATACGGAAAAATTCTTAAAATCATGCAATAAAATATATGAAAAAAACATTAAAAAATAATTACTTTTGTGTTAGAAATTAATAAAAAATAAAGGATAAAATATGTTTAATTTCAAAAAGAAATATGGTCAAAATTTTTTGACTGACAAAAATTTGTTGAATGCCATTGTCAGTGATGCAGGAATAGAAAAGAATGATTTTGTTATTGAAATCGGCGCGGGTGCTGGCGCGCTTACCGAAGTTATTTCATCGCGCGCTAAAAAGGTGGTGGCGTTTGAGATAGACAGCGAACTTGAAGGCACGCTAAATTCGTTAAACTTAAAAAATGTCACTTTCCGCTTCGAAGATTTTATGAAGGTAGATTTAAAGGAGTTTAAGGAGCCGTTTAAGGTTGTGGCAAATCTTCCTTACTACATCACAACACCTATCATCTTTAAACTACTAGAGGAGACCGACAAACTTATCTCGCTCACCGTGATGGTGCAGAAGGAGGTTGCCGAGCGTATGGTGGCGGACACATCTGGCGACTACGGCGTGCTTTCTGTTATGCTCGCTTTCTATGGGCAGGCAAAAATCACAAGAATTGTGAAGCGAAATATGTTTTATCCAGAGCCGAATGTTGACAGTGCGGTTGTCACACTTAAAATAGAGAAAAAATATGATGTTGATAAGTTAACGTTTTATAGATTTGTGAAAACAGCTTTTTCCATGCGTCGAAAAACACTTCTCAACAATCTTTCAACCATATACTCAAAGGACCTTTTAAAACAGACTTTCAGCGAAGATTTCTTAAAGCGCAGGGCAGAAACGCTGACAATAGACGGATTTGTGGAAGCATATAAGAAAATTTTGGGACAGACACCAACTTCGCTTAACGCCGACACGAAAAATTGAAAATTTTTCTAACGGCTACTCCGTTGGTTTCTCTTCCCAGTCCTCTTCAGCGTCGTAAACTGCACTTCATTTCGTGGTTTGATTGTTTTCAAACCACTTACCATTCGTTTGTTTACTCCTTATCCCCAAAAATGATAAACATTTTCGGGGACCCCCATTTGATTT
>CALWGA010000014.1 GCA_944377825.1 uncultured Clostridia bacterium
AATAATTGACAAAAATTGAAATAAATAGTAAAATGAAATAGTTTGAAAATATAGGGGTGTAGTTCATCGGTAGAATGAGAGTCTCCAAAACTCCAGAGGAGGGTTCGATTCCTTCCACCCCTGCCAAGAAAAAAACTGCGCTTTTGCTCATTTTCAAAACAAGTTTGAAAAGTATCGCCTTCTCACTTGTTTTTTTCCTTTTATGCGACCACACGAAAATCGCACTGCGTTGGCGATTTTGTCGCAACTTTAGTGGTTTTGATTTATATTCAAAAAGAATCAACCAAGTTACTCCCAACTTTAAATAATTTCTAGTATTTCCATATTCAATCTAAAAAGTGTTGATTTTTTAATTGAATTGTATATAATATTAACGTAAAAATTCGAGATAGGAAATCGGCTGGGCATTGGGCCCCTCTCCCTCCATTACTACTTACGTAGATCTCGAATTTTTTATTTTCATTATATAACATTTCTTTTCTTCGCTTAGTTTACTCTAAATCAAAACCTATTTAAGCCGCGACGACGTCACAAACTGCGCTTAGTTTCGTGTTTCGATATGAATATCAAAACACTTATCACTCGCTAGTTTGCTCCTTCACCCTAAAAATGTCAGGCATTTTTTGGGAACCCTTTAAAAACACGAGTGCGAGTTGCGCTTGGTCGCTAAACCACCCCAAAAGTGACACGCACTTTCGGGGAACCCCGTCGGCGAAAACAAGCGAATGGTAAGACTTTTGACGTAAGACAAAAGTCGAAATAAAGCGCAGTTTTCGCCACGATAGAGATAAATTAAACGAAGAAAGGGAAATCAAAAACGAAAAGTTGTTGGTAAATTTGACAATTGCTTGGTAGAGATATAATCTAAACCTCTTTGAGTAGCGACAGCGTCACAAACTGCGCTTAGTTTCGTGTTTCGATATGAATATCAAAACACTTATCACTTACTTGTTTGCTCCTTTTCCCTAAAAATGATAAGCATTTTTAGGGTTCCCATTAGTAGGCGAGATTCCGTTTGGTCGCTGGTAGGCGAAAACAAGCGAATGGTAAGACTTTTGACGTAAGACAAAAGTCGAAATGAAGCGCAGTTTTCGCCTAAGGTAACTCTATATGCTTAAAATTCTTTCTTGTCGATTTTTTATATAGAATAATCACCGTACCGATGACTTGCACCACATCAGCATTTAAACTTCGACTCAATTCTTCCGCGACAGTTTTAGCAGAAAGGTCACAGTTTTTAAGCACTCTAATTTTTGCAAGTTCTCGTGCTTCAAGTAGTAAATCAATAGAGGTGATAAGGTTTTCGGTAAGTCCTTCCTTTCCAACCTGTGCCACAGGGTCAAGCGCGTTGCCTAATCCCCTTAAATATGCTCTTTGTTTTGTTGTTATCATCTTTTTCTCCTATTCTTCATACACAAAGGAAATATCCTTAATTATCACAGTATCACCATTTTGCATGCCTTTCTCGATTAGACTGTCGATGACACCCATATCTTTAAGTCTCTTTTGAAAGTATGCGAACGATTGAGTGTTCGAAAGCACAACTCCGCGCACAAGATTATCCACTCTTCCGCCTGCCACCTCAAAACTGCCGTCATCATGCCTAATGATTTCAAACGAAGAAACATCCTTCTTATCAAACTCGAAATCTTCGACGTCAAGTGGTGGTTTTTTAGGTATTTTTTTAAGATTTTCAAGAATTTTCTTCTTCAAATTTTCAACACCTTTATTCGTCACAGACGATAGAAGAAGATAGTCTTTTATCTTATACACTTCTTCAAACTTTTTCAATCTTTCCTGTAATGTTTTCTCATCAATCAAATCGCACTTTGAAAATACCACAATTTGCTTAACCTTCATGAGTTTTTCGCTATAAGATTTTAACTCATCATTAATCACTTTATAGTCATCAATGATGTTTCTTCCGTCACTTTCTGAAATGTCGATTAAATGCACTAAAAGCCTAACGCGCTCAACATGTTTTAAGAAATAGTGCCCTAAGCCCAAGCCTTTGCTTGCGCCTTCAATAAGCCCTGGAATGTCGGCAACCACAAAACTTTCGCCCATGACCTCACATACGCCAAGATTAGGGTATATTGTGGTGAACGGGTAGTTGGCAATCTTAGGATTTGCGTTTGAAATGACCGAAAGAAGCGTACTTTTACCAACATTTGGGAAGCCAATAAGTCCAACATCGGCAATCGTTTTAAGTTCCAGAATAACTTCTCGGAGCTTTGTCGTTTCGCCCGTTTGCGAAAAGCCTGGCGCTTGTTTTATGGAGGACTTATAGTAGGCGTTTCCATGCCCTCCATTACCGCCTTTAAGTGCCACAAAGCTTTTACCATTTTCGCTTAAATCGGCAATTACCTTGTCGTTTTCTGGATTAATCAAAACCGTGCCTGTCGGCACTTTGATGACACAATCTTCGCCACTCTTCCCCGTCTGATTTTTCTTCGCTCCTGGCATGCCGTCTTCTGCCACATACTTTTTCTTAAAGCGGAAGGAATAGAGTGTATTAAGTTCGTCGGTCGCCAAAAATACAACATCTCCGCCTCTACCACCATCTCCGCCATCAGGTCCACCATTCGCCGTTTGAGCGTTGCGCAAAAAAGATACAGCGCCTTTCCCGCCGTTCCCTGCTTTTATGGAAATTTTAACTCTATCTAAAAACATATTTCTCCTTTATTATCTCTTGAAAAACTTGTGTTATGTATTTTCACACCTATTATAGTAAATTTTTATTAAAAAGCTTTTAAATTGAATATTTATTTTAAATTCTTCTTTTCTTCTGTGCAAAAACTAAGAAATGGACAATCCTTACACTCTGGCTTCAATGCCTTGCACTTATACCGCCCAAAAAGTACCATTTGAAAGTGGAGTTTTGACCATTTATCCTTAGGAAAGTTTTTCATGAGTGCCTGCTCTACCTTAAAGACATCGTTTGACTTTATCACGCCAAGCCTATTCGCGATTCTAAGTACATGAGTATCAACTGCAATAGCATCACCTTCAAAAGCCTCGGAAATCATGACATTGGCCGTCTTTCTGCCGACACCAGAAAGCGTGCAAAGTTCTTCACGCGTTTTTGGAACAACTCCGCCAAACTTATTTAATACATCTTCTGCCATATTTTTGATATTTACCGCTTTGTTGTGATAGAATCCGCACGAATGAATGAGTTGTTCAAGTTCTTCAAGCGGAATATTTACAAAATCTTGTGGCGTGTTATATTTTTTGAATAATTCTTTTGTCACCATATTGACACGCTTATCGGTGCATTGAGCAGAAAGAATAACCGCAATAAGAAGCTCGAAAGGCGTTTCAAATTCAAGTTCGCACTTAGGACTAGGAAACATCTTGTCAAGTTCATCCATTATGTATTTTGCATTTTTCATCGGTTTTACCTCGCCCATATCATACCATACTCGCTCACAATCTGTCAAATATAGACAAAAACAAAAAATGTTTACATTTTAATTAGCACCATAGTGCTCATTTAAACTTTTTTGTTTTTTCGTGTGATATAAATTAAGCGGAGGTTGTAAAAATGAATAAAGATGGAAAATATGTTGTTAATCAAAAAGTCATCAAAGACTATATGGTAAAAAACAATCTAACAAAGGAAGAGTTTGCGAAAAAGTGTAATATTCCGCCAAAAGCAATGGATGTTATTCTAAGCAAAAGTATCGACTATCCGCTTATTTACCTTTTAAGAATTGCTCGCAAAATCAACATCCCCTTTGCCGAAATGTTTATAGGTTAAATTAGGTATAAAGAACTTCTATGCATAAATTAACGCATAGAAGTTTTTTGTTATACCTTAAAATATTTTTGATTTTTGCTCGTTGGCTTATCTGGCTCGGTCATACCAATTAAGCCTGCTTTTAAGGCTGGTTGTAAATAATTTTTCCTAAATCCAACAAGGGATTTCAAATTTAATTTTTGCATAAGTTCCTTTGCTGATTGAGGATAACTTTCAATAACTCCTAAAAGTGCTGTGAGTTGACTACTTATATGATTATAATGATTTTTTGTATCATTCAATATATCTTGAACCGCCTTATTTATAACATTCAACATAAACAAAATAAAAATATTTGACTTTGCCTGACTGGTGGAATATGTTATTGCATTATAATATTCTTCTTGATTATCCTTGATGCTGCTTTCAATAGGTATCCATGCGAATATAGGCTTCCAATTAGACAGTAGCGCCGTCTGCCAAAGCCTGCCCATTCTTCCATTGCCATCTCTAAATGGATG
>CALWGA010000015.1 GCA_944377825.1 uncultured Clostridia bacterium
TTGAACAACTTAAAAGAGAAGGAAAACTTTTCAAAGTTCAACCAATTGAACACTCATATCCACATTGCTGGAGATGTAAAAGTCCGCTTTTATATTACGCACAAGATGCTTGGTTTGTGAAAACAACAGCAATACGCGACGAACTTGTTAAGAATAACCAAAAAATCAACTGGATACCAGATCATATCAAAAACGGAAGAATGGGAAACTTCCTTGCCAACAATATCGACTGGAATATTTCAAGAAATAGGTATTGGGGAACGCCACTTCCATTTTGGAAATGCGAAAACGGCCATGTTCATGTTGTAGGAAGCGTTAAGGAATTAAAGGAACTTTCTGGCGTTCAAGGTGAATTTGACCTTCATAAACCAACACTAGATAAAATCACATTCCCATGCCCAGAATGTGGCAAAATAATGAAAAGAACACCAGAGGTTATGGACTGCTGGTTCGACAGTGGCTCAATGCCATTTGCACAATATCACTATCCATTTGAAAATAAAGATATTTTTGAAAAGGCATTTTGTGCAGACTATATCAGCGAGGCGATTGATCAAACAAGAGGTTGGTTCAACACGCTTCTCTCTGTCAATACCGCAGTGTTTGGAAAAGCACCATTCAAAGCGTGCAATGTGCTTGGACTTGTGTTAGACAAAAACGGCTTGAAAATGAGTAAGAGTTTGAAAAACGGCGTGGATCCATGGGATGTGCTTTCAAAATATGGTGCAGACGGCGTCAGGTGGTATTTCTTCTCAAGTTGCAATCCAGCGCAAGGCTTGCCGTTTATTGAAGAAAACCTTGTTGACCTTCAAAGAAAGTTCATGGGCACACTTTGGAATGTTTATTGCTTTTATGTTTTATATGCGGAAATCGATAAAATCGACCCAACAAAATATTCCCTTTCCGATTGCAAACTTTCCTTCCTCGATAAGTGGCTTCTTTCTGATTTTAATGCTTTAAATAAAATTGTGGATGAAAACTTAGATAAGTATGATATGCAAACGCCAGCAAAGGCGATAAGCGAGTTTGTGGATAAACTTTCAAATTGGTATATTAGGCGCTCGCGTGAAAGATTTTGGGGAAGTGAGGAGAGCGAAGATAAGAAAGCAGCATATAAAACTCTCTATGAAGTTTTGGTCAACTTGTCGAAACTTATTGCTCCATTTGTGCCATTTATAGCCGAAGAAATCTATCAAAACCTTGTTAGAAGTTTGGATAAAAACGCCCCGGAAAGCGTGCATTTCTGTGCATTTCCTGAGGCTGACGAGAAGATGATTGATAACTCACTAAATGAAGGAATGGATAAAGTTTTAGAAATTGTTCTTCTTGGCAGAGCGTGCCGAAGTTCAAGCAATGTGAAAAACAGGCAACCTCTTTCCAAAGTGCTTGTTGGAACTAAGGATTCACTTAGTCTAAACGAAGAACTTACAAATTTAATTAAAGACGAACTCAATGTTGAAAATTTGGAAATTCTTCATAATGCGGACGAATTTGTTTCCTATGAAATCAAACCTCAACTTAGAACTGTTGGTCCAAAATATGGAAAATTGCTAGGAGGAATTAAAAACTATCTTTCTTCCGCAAACGCTAATGAAATTGTGAACAGCGTGAGAAATAATAAGGAAATTTCATTTGTTGTGAATGAACAAAAAGTTGTTTTAACGGAAAGCGACCTTTTAATTTCGCTTAAAAATAAAGAAGGCTTTTCCAGCGAAACAAATGGTGAAATAACTGTTATTCTTGACACAACTCTAAACGCTGACCTTATTAAAAAGGGTATGGTTAAAGAATTTATCAGCAAAGTGCAAAATTTCAGAAAAGAAAGCGATTTTGAAGTTGTTAACCACATCAAAATTGAAATTAATGGAGATGAGAACTTAACAAAAATGCTTTTAAATCACGAAGATGATATTAGAAAAGGCACTCTTTGCGATGTTGCTAAAAAAGGCACAAACGGAACTCACTCTTTTGAGTTTGAGTTTAATGGCGAGAAAGTGACAGTTTCAATATCTAAAATTTAATAAGGAAAAAGTATGAGAATTGCAGACGATTGGAAAGACTATATGGTGCTATCAACTGGGGACGGATACAAACTGGAAAGGTGGGGTAAGTTCAACTTGCTTCGACCTGATCCGCAAGTCATTTGGCACGCAAAAAATAATCTATTTAAGCGAAAAGATGTCGATGCCTACTACGAAAAGCGCGAAGGCGGAGGACTTTGGCACTACAACAAATCACTTCCAGACAGTTGGCAAATTGCGTGGAAAGACTTAAAGTTTATTGTGAAGCCTATGGGTTTCAAGCACACTGGCATCTTTCCTGAGCAGGCGGTTAACTGGGAACTTATGCAAAAACTTGTCAAAGACAGCAAGAGAGAGATTAAGGTTTTGAACCTTTTTGCATACACTGGCGGAGCGTCGGTGGCGCTTGCCAAGGTGGGCGCCTTAGTCACTCATGTTGACGCTTCAAAGGGCATGGTGGAAAGGGCGAAAGAGAACGCCAAACTCAACAACATCTCAAACATCCGCTTTATTGTGGATGATTGTCAAAAGTTTATCGAGCGTGAGATTAGGCGCGGAAATTTCTATGACGCCATCATCATGGATCCGCCAAGTTACGGCAGAGGGCCGAGCGGTGAAATGTGGAAGTTAGAGGATAACCTTGCCGACTTTGTGGAACTTGTGAAAAAGGTGGTCTCTGAGTCTCCACTTTTTGTGCTTATAAATTCCTACACAACAGGTCTGCAACCAACGGTTATTGCGAACCTTCTTAAAGGCGTGTTTGGCGAAGGCGGTGTTGAGGCGGATGAGATAGGGCTTCCAACCGAAGAAGAATACATTTTGCCATGTGGCGCAACAGGGGTGAAGATATGGAAAAATTAAATGTGCTTTATGAAGATAATCAAATCATTGTGGTTTTAAAACCTCAAAATGTGCCAACGCAGAGTGACGACAGCAAAGATGTTGATATGCTGACCATGGTGAAAGAGTATGTCAAAGAGAAATACAACAAACCGGGCGAGGTATATATAGGACTTGTGCATAGGCTGGATAGGCCAACCGGCGGAATAATGGTGTTTGCGCGCAATTCTAAGTCGGCAAAAAGGCTCTCGGAAGAATTTTCGACGCACGATGTTGAGAAAGTTTACTACGCTGTCACAACAAAAGTGGTGCGAGAAAAAAGCAAGACGCTTATAAATTACCTACAGAAAAACGAGAAAGAGAATATCGTCAAGGTTGTGCCAATGCTCACAAGCGGTGCGAAAAAAGCGGAGTTAAACTATAAGGAACTTGAAAATGACGGTGAAATGAGCTTACTTGAAGTGAGAATACTGACGGGGCGTAGTCATCAAATACGCGTACAACTCTCTTCCTTTGGCTATCCGCTGTATGGCGACGCAAAATATGGCAAAAATAAGAATATGGCATCCAAAAATTTAGGGCTTTGGGCAGGAAAACTCTCTTTCACACATCCAACCACTAAGGATAAAATGGTGTTTATGGCTTGCCCAGACACCACCAAAGAACCTTGGAAAAGATTTAATATGGAAAAATATTTTGTGAGGTAATATGAAAAAACGAAGCGAAATTGAAGAGAAATATAAGTGGGACATTACCAAATTTTGTAAAGATGATGAAGATTTTTATAAACGCTTAAAGAAACTTTCTTTAAAAATCAAAGAAATCACAAAGTATGAGGATAAACTCGGCGATGATGATGTGCTTTTTGAGTGTTTGGAGAAAAGTTACGCCTTTTCAAAGGAATTTGGCTTTTTAACATTATACAGCGAACTATCAAAAAAGGTGGACAATGCCGACACTAAGGCGAACGAGATGTGCGAAAAGTTGAGCACCGTTCGAACTCAATATTCCACCTATTCTTCCTATATCGAAGTGGAAATGGTGGGCTTTTCGGATGAAAAACTCAAAAATCTTGAAAAGCAAAAGCGTTTCAAAAACTATAAAAGGCTGTTAGAGGCGGTAAGACGAGACAAAAAGCACATTTTATCTAAAAAGGAAGAACTTTTAATCTCAAGGTTAGGCGAGTTTTTAGGCGGTTTTTCCGACAATTTTGATAAATTTGCCGATGTTGACCTAGATTTTGGCGAGATTGAAGATAAAAATAAGAATAAACATCCTTTCAATCAGTCGAATTTCTCTATCTATGCGGAAAGTGAAGATAGAACGCTTAGAAAAAATGCATATAAAAGAATGAATGGCAAGTTTGGCGAATTTATTAATTTTATTGCCAATAACTACGCAAACGATGTGAAAGAGGCTTGCACTTTTGCCAAAATTAGAAACTATAAGTCGGCACTTGCAAGAGAAATTTACGAAGAAGAAGCAAGCGAGAAGGCATACCATATGCTCTTAAAAAAGGTGCGCGAAAATGTTAAAATTCTTCAAGATTTCTACGAGATAAAGCGTAAGGCACTGAAACTTGACCGCGTGGCAATCTACGACACCTTTGTGCCAATTTCAAAAATGCCTAAGCAAAAATTCACCTATGAAGAAGCGGTAGAGTTAATCAAAAAGGCGTTATCAGTGCTAGGCGATGACTATGTTGCATTAATAGACAGGGCGGTTAAAGAGCGCTGGATTGATGTCTATCCAAATCTCAACAAGGATAGCGGTGCATTCTCGTGGGGTTGCTATGGCGCGACGCCTGTGGTTTTATGCAATTTTGAAGGAAACTTATCTTCCGTGTTCACACTTGCTCACGAGTTAGGGCACGCCATGCACTCATACCTATCCGACACTCATCAGCCTATTCAAACGGCGGGTTATGTTATCTTTGTGGCAGAGGTAGCAAGCACAACGAACGAGATGCTCCTTCTTGACTATCTTCTTAAAAACGCCAAGACAGATGAAGAGAAAAAATATTATTATGATTACTTTCTCACCGAAGTTCGCTCCACAATTTTTAGACAGACCATGTTTAGTGAGTTTGAAGAGTGGGCGCATGCAACATATGAAAAGGGCGAGGCGCTGACAAGAGAGAGTATGTGCCTTAAATTTAAGGAACTCAACGATTTCTATCATGGTGATAAGGTTGAACAGATAGATGAAATGCAATATGAATGGGCACGCATACCACACTTCTATTCTCACTTCTATGTCTATAAATACGCAACGGGCATGATTTCGGCAATCAATATCGCAAGTAATATCTTAAAGAAAAATGAGGGCGCAGTGGAACAATACAAAAAATTCCTTTCATCTGGCTCAACCGCCAGCCCTATCACACTCTTAAAGCGTTGCGGATGCGACCTTGAAAGTGAGGAAATCTACGACGATGTTTTTGCCTACTGCAAAGATTATCTAAAAAATATGAATAAATTAATTAAATGATATAAATAAAAACAATTCAAAGAAAATTTGGATTGTTTTTTATTAATTTTAT
>CALWGA010000016.1 GCA_944377825.1 uncultured Clostridia bacterium
GCTTTACCCATACAAAAAAGAAATCTTGTCATTAGACTTAAATATATTCACTAACTTTAAATATCTTATATATGGCTACAATTATCAGCAAGATTTATATAACGAAGAAGACTTAGAGCAAACAAAAACCAATATAAAAAATTCAAAAGACACAAGATTTATAATATACGCCGACTTCCAAAATTTTGAACAAGTTTTTAGCATTATAGAAAGCCTTACAGAAAAACCGTCGAAAAGATTTTCAACCACAAACTACAAATGCGAGTGCGGACATTATATTACAATTGATACATATAACGGCACATGCCCTATTTGTGGAAAAGATAGTCCATTCAAAAGAGAATTTAAAACGAAATGCCCTGTGTGTGAAGCAAAATGTCTAAAAGACCAATATGGAAATGGAGAATGCCAAAACTGCGGTTGGAAATTAGATAAATTTGCAAATAAATTTAAAAACAGAGTTATCTACCCAAACCTTGTCTCTCTAAACAAAGCAAAACAACTTTATAGTGAAGGCAAGCTTTTCGAGCCCGACCTTAATGATTTTGTTGAAGCATTATATAATTATAGCGAAATGCAATTTAAGTATAATGATGTTTACTATGCTGTTGAACTTGTATGCGAAAACGATGATGAATATGATATTGAACTTTACAATTAAAAAACAAGTAAAACTTTTATTTTTAAAACAAAAGAAGATTTTATAAACAATGCTAAAATTGATGGGAAGCTTTTAAAAGATATATGGGAAGAAACAACCGACAGAGATTGGCTACAATAAAGTGTTATTAAAGCATATCAACTGATATGCTTTTTTCTTATACCTAAAAAATATGTAAGAATTGACTTTTAGGATTTAAAAACATACTGTCTTAACTTAACATCTCGCCCACCGTGCCCGGCATCGATCACAATGGTGTGCACCGCCTTCGGCGAACTCGTCGCCTTAACCACATAGCAAACACCGACAATCGAACATATTGCAATAACACCAAGATAGCACACGATGTCCGCTTTTTATCATTATCATATAATATTAATGAAAGATTATAACAAAATATTCGTGCATTATTATCAATAAATTTTTTCTATAAATTGCGTTATTAGATATCTTTTTCTTGCTAATTCCTAACTTTGCTTGACAAGAGTTTTAAATTGTTAGATAATATAAAATATGAAAAAAGTTGCTTGTGGCTCATATATTAAAAATAAGAAAAATATATTTTTTTTGCTTATATTTTTTTTATCAGCATTTTTTTTCATGTTTTCGCCACCTGTGAACGGTGTGCGAGCCGAAAATGAGAAAGTATACATCTGCACCGCCAACTTTTGTTACCTCTATGAAGAGCCAGCATTAACCTCACAAAAGGTAATGGCTGAAAACGGCGAGCCACTGCAAGTTTTGCACAAAGATGAAATTATTTTAGAATTAACAAACAATTCTCCAACCGAATATGATGATGGATATGGCATGATCTTCTACAAGGTAGAAAGTATTAGTGGCGTACAACTAAATTCCGCATATATCTTTTCAGATTTCGTTGCACCTAGCGGAACCGATATTGAAACCTATCCTGCCTATAACGCTTCAATCAACACAAACACAAAGCTATACCTCATGAGTGGTGAAGAGATGACAGAAAGCGAGATTGAGATAATTAAAGGCGAGCGTGTCTATCTCTACGAAGGTTACAACAAAGATTTGGAATACACACCTATCGCCTACCAAAGAGAGAACTCTCTGCAATACGGCTATGTTTTAACCGACACGATTGCCCCTGATGGCGTCAATCCGTATATAATTTACGCCGTGACGATTGCGATTGCCTGCATAGGAATAATCATGGCACTGCTCTTTATGAAAAACAAAAAGAAGAAAAAAGGTGACATAAAACATTGAAATAGCAAATATTTCGTTATACAATAGGACAAAGGAGAAAAATATGAACAATTTATATAGTCTTGAGAATGAGGTTGAGGAACTTAAAAAAATCATTTGGAACTTAACTCGAAACACCATTCCATCGCTTGAAAATAGAATTAAAGACCTTGAAAACAAAAATTAAACTCTTACGAAATCGCAAGAGTTTTTATTTATGCTTGATTAATTTTTTGTGGTATTTTTAAATAGAATATTTAATAAATAGTTGCGTTTTAAACGTTTATATTGTTAAAAGAAATTTCTTAATTTAATATATTTTAATATTAAAAAATAGTTGTAAAATTAATTTTTTTCGAAAAATATGTTTACATGATAATATGTTAATTTCCGCATATTGTATTATTTTTTAACGCTTTATAAATAATTTTTAACATTTTTTCTTCATTTTTTTGATTTTTTATTGAATTTTTGGCTATTTTTTTCATTTTTTTATTCTCCTTATTTTTTTAATAATCAAAAATATGATATTTTCTAAAAAAGTTAGTTATCTTTCTTTCGTAGTCCACCCCTAAAATCGGATAGCACATCGCGTGTTCCGCGCCGTCAACTAGCACCAAATTTCTTAAGTTTTCCGGTGTGGCGTTGTATAAATTTTGAGAGTTTTGAATTGGAACATATGTGTCGTTTTTGCCATGGATGTATAGTATTGGCACTTTGGTATTTTTAACAAATCGTAGCATATCCGCCTCGCCTAAATCAAAGTTGTGAAGACGTTTGGCATAGGACTTAAGATGTTTTAAAATTAATTTTTTTAAGAAGCCGAATTTTCGTAACACATAACTAAGTTCTCTTTCGGCGTTATCAAACGCAGAATCAGAGATTATGCCTTTGACGCACGACGGCAATTTTTCTCCCGACAGACAGCACACCGCACTTGCGCCCATGGAAAGTCCTAAAAACACCACATCATTTTCATTACCTAAAAAGTCGAGCCACGCAAGCAAATCTTTTCTATCCAAATATCCCATGCCAACAACGTCGCCTTCGCTTTCGCCGTGCGCCCTGTTTTCCACACAAAGCAAATTGTATCTCTTTTGGTAAAAATATTTGGCGTATTGTTGCATCTCCTTATAGTTTGCACTATATCCATGCACAAGGCAGACGGTTTTGTTTGATTGCGCGTCATAGTAGTGACCAACAAGTGTGAAATTATCAAAACTTTTAATCGTCACCTTTTTAAACTCCACCTTGTCCCACCAGCATAGGTCGATGTTATATTTTTCTAAGTTTTTGCTTAAATTGTTTTTTCTCACACGCTTTTTAAGCGTCTTTCTGCCTAAACTAAAATGAAAAATTATGCTTCCAACGATTAAATAGTAGAGAAAAACAAGCAAAATTAAGAGACAAACGCTTAAAAGTATCCAACCTAAAACTCTCATAAAACTCCTTACTCAACAACCGCTTTTATTGGCTCGCCAGTTTCAGCATCCTGATATGTCAGCCAGTAACCAAAACCCTCTTTATCCTCGCTGTTCAATGGCAAAAAGATTGGATAGCCAGAAAGTTCCTTTGGCGGTTCTTTTTCGTAGACTGCTGGCACGCCATAGCAAACATATTTAATCTCATCGCCCTCATAGATAAGTCCAAACACATAGAAATCGCCGTCGTCCTCATATTCCACCCTGACCCATTTTGAAGAAGGTATCATCTCTTCTAAATTTGACTCGATAGGATTTTTCTCAAAGAGTTTGTCAATCTGTGGTTTTAACCTTTTAACAAAGATTTCTTCTTCGTCTTTTTCTAGGTTATTGTCGCTTTCGTCATCTTTTTCTTCGTTGTTTTCTTGTTGTAAGGTTTTTCTTCCACTTTGCTCTTCCACTTTTAATGCTTCTGTATTTTTTTTGTTTTCCACTTTTTCTTCGCTTTCATTATTCGCACCATTTGCATAAAATTGCTTTTTATAGTAACAATTCTTGCAATCCGCCATGCACTTATCAATCTCGTTTTCAATCTCTTGTTTCTCTTGCTCGTCATAGTCTATGCCGTGTTCGTCTAGCACCCTTTCGACATTTTTCATAGAAAAATCAGAGGATAAATTTTCTACAATGCTGGCATACACATCCTCGTCTCTGCCCTCGCTTGAACCATACAAAATCGGCTTTGCCTCGGCGTCATTAAAGTTTAAAACAGCGCACGAAAATTTTTCATTGATAAAATCTTCATTGAGTAAAAAAGTGTAGTAAGAGGTCGATTTGTAGGTCAGCCCACTTTTTATAACTTTGTTGTTGACATAAAAGCCAAGCGTTAAAATGCCTTCGATATGGATAGGAAAATTATAGAACCTGATAGAGCCATGAACATCGTCGTCCGTCTTTTCTAAGGTTAACACTGCACGCTTGTTGCTCCCATCTAAATCACTTAAAACCATACTCTTTTTAGATAACATAAAAAAACCTCTCTAAACACAATATATAAGTGTAATTTTAGATTTTTAAAATCTTACTTACTCTATATATATTAATTTTATTTAGAAAGGTGTTATGATTTATATCAAAAAAATGTGATATTTTAGCGAAATTTCACTAATTTTAGATTATTTCGCATTAAATTTGCTTTCAACAAACTTAACTAACGCTTTAACAGTGAAACCTGCTTTCTCTGCCACGGTCTCTCCGTCACCGCTATGCTCGTATTTTTCAACGCCGTATAGATAACTATTCTTCGGCATAACTTTAAGCGCCTTAGCGTCGTTCGACATCTCAATATAGAAACATACAGCATCTTTTGGCAAAATCTTAGCCTTATAGTTTGCTGGTTGTTTTTCGAATATCTCTAAACTTGGCATGCTGACAACGTTCACGCTATGCTTTTTCAACAGTTCTTTTTGTGCCAAAAGTGCCAAGGTCACTTCACTACCACTTGCCACAAGCACGATATCTGGCTTTTGGCTGTTTTCTTCTAAGATGTAGCCACCCATGAGCGCGCCGTCATAAAAGGTCTTTTCAATGTGAGGTAAATCTTGCCTAGAGAGTATAAACGAAACTGGTGTGGAATTTTTTATGCAAATCTCATACCCTGCCACAAGTTCCTTGTAGTCGCATGGTCTATAGACGACGTTACCGATGATGCTTCTAAGTTGTCCTATCTGCTCAATTGGCTGATGCGAAGGTCCGTCTTGCCCTACTTTCAAACTGTCGTGCGTGAAGAAGGATAGAATCGGCAATTTCATCATGGCACGCATACGAAGTGAAGGTATCATATAGTTGGAAAAGGATAGGAAAGTGGAGTCGAAAGTGATGAAATCTTCATACAAACTTATTCCGTTCGCCACTCCTGCCATGGCATGCTCTCTCACGCCGTAGTGGATGTTCTTGCCACGCTTATAGCCATAGGAATAGTTTCCAGCGTTATCAATATACGCTTGAGTCGATGGTGCGACATCGGCAGTTCCGCCGATAAGTTGCGGACATTGATAGGCAAGTTCACTTAATGCATAGTGGTTTATCTTACGCGTGCTTTGTCCATCATACTTTGCCACATTTTTAACGATTCTTTCAAAATTTATCTTACGTTTATCAAAGAATGCCATAAGTGACTTATATAGTTCTGGATGTGTGCTACTATACATTGCCAGCATTTGATTCCACTTTTCGTGGTTTAGTTTGCCACGCCTTGTGGTTGCCATGCAACACTCTCTGACATCACTTGGAATATAGAAACTTTCTTTAACTTTTAACTTTTCTTTAAAGGCTTGAAGTTCTGCCGGCGTGAGATGAGCACCATGCACCGCACTTGTGCCCTCCTTGTCCGTTCCGATACCTATCGTTGTTTTAAAGATGACGATGGTTGGCTTTCCATTCTTTTTAGCGCGCGCAATCGCTCTTGTGCAGGAGTTATATGAATTTCCGTTCGCAACTTTAACAACATTCCAGCCCATCGCTCTAAACTTTTTGCCAACATTTTCCTTATTAGCAAGATTTAGTGGTCCGTCAATGGTGACATTGTTTGAGTCATAGAGCAAAATGAGTTTGTTAAGTTTCAAAGCACCTGCAAGACTGCACGCCTCTTGCGCCACGCCCTCCATCAAATCTCCGTCGCCAACAAAGCAATAGGTGTGATGATTGATGATGTTGAAGCCAACGGTGTTAAATCGCTCTTCCATTATGCTTTCCGCGATTGCCATACCGACAGCGTTTGCCACGCCTTGACCTAGCGGTCCAGTTGAAACCTCCACGCCATCTGTCATGCGATATTCAGGATGTCCTGGCGTTTTTGAGCCGTAAACTCTAAAATTCTTCAAATCTTGCAAACTGACATCAAAGCCAAACATGGATAGGAGCGTGTAGTAAAGCGCACTCGCATGCCCAGCCGACAAAACAAACCTATCTCTATTCAAAAAGTCAGAGTCTGACGCATCAAAATTATAGTGGTCTTTAAAAAAAGCAAAAAGAATGGACGATGCACCCAACGCCACACCAGTGTGCCCTGACTTTGCGTTTGAGATTGTCTCCGCCGAAATTGCCTTTAAGTAGTTAATAGACTTTTGCACTATATTCATAAAATTCCTCCAAGTTCCTTCAAAATTTTGTTCTTAACAAGTTTCGCGTCCACCTTTCTCACTCTTATGATGATTGTGGAGTTTTGTTCTAGGCGTGCCTTCCTTTCATCGTATCTAATGTAAGAAATTTTCGATTTTTGTTTAATATATGTTTTAGGAAGGTCGATAAACACAATGACGCTGTTCTTTTGAAAGTCCACGTAACTCTCCATAAATCTCTCATAGGAAATGGAAACGCAAACATTTTCATAGGAAGCGAGATTTCGAAGCACGCGCTGTTCCTGCTTTTTCAAATACTCCACCGAACATCGTTCCTCGACAAGTTTTCTGTCCATAATCTCATAGGCGAGAAGTTCACGTGCACTGCAAAAAAGCATACCTAAGTCATTAGATATATTCTTTGCCACAAGTGTGGAAAATTTTTCATATAACGAAACGACAACAATTTTGTTATACTTTTTCTCTTCCATGAAGATATTTTATCACAATATTTAATTTTAACAAACAATTTAACACAATTTATTTTTATAATTTAAACAATATCTCCTTTTGCGAGGAAATTTTACCGCCATAATCATAAAGAAAATGAGAAAATAGAGCGTAAGCATGAGTGCATCATCGTGGAAGATAAAGCCGTTTGCCACTCGATAGGATGATGAAAGTAGGCTTAGCCCAATCGTGCCTTCGTTTTTTGTGACAAAAATCTCATTGACGCCCGCCTCATAGAGCCTATCCACCACCTCTTCCGCTGGAAAATTGTAAGTATTGTCTATTCCAGCGCTGATGACCGCAAGAAAAGGATGTATCTTTTCTAAAAAGGCTGAACTACTTGCCGTGTCCGAGCCGTGATGCGAAACTTTTAATATGTCAACTGAAAGTTCATCTTCGCCCAAAACTTCCAAAAACTCCATTTCTGTGTCACCTGTCGCATCGCCAGTCAGCATAATAGTCTTTCCAAAAGCCTCAATCGTCACAATAGGCGAAAGTTCGTTTTCGTCACTATATGTAACATCTTGTGGCGTCCAAAATTGAATAATAGCATCGCCTATATCAACCACGCAAGGCTCTATGAAAAATATATTTGCGTTTTCTTCTAATATCGCATCTATAACATCGATATAGTTTAAATCACTGGTGACAGCATAGCCTTCAATATACTCTTCAAAAGGCGACAAAACCTTTGACCTATAAATATTTTTTACTTTGAAGCGACTTAAAACTTTTTCCGCTCCGCCTGTGTGGTCGGTGTGTGGATGCGATAGGATGAGATAGTCAATTTTATTTATGCCGTTCGCGCTTAGTATGGCGTCGAGTTCGTCGCAGAGATTTTCGGCGTATTCCGCAGTTCCTGTGTCGTAGAGTATGGCGGTGTCGCCAGAAATCACAAGCGAACTTTCCCCTTGTCCTACATAAAAGGAATAAAACTGCAAATCGTCTTCAAAAAGCGAGTTAAAATTATGAAAATTAAGCGAAATTGAAGTCATATTTATGTATAAAAGAAAATATAGAGCGGAAAAAAGGATGAGAAGAACAATCTTCACGCTGTATTCATGTTTCCACCTAAAATGTTTTATCTTCCAAATGTATTCATTCATTTTTAAATAAAGAGGATGTCGTCCTTGCCGTAGTCCTTCTTTTTCTTCTTTGGATACTTGCCTGAGAAAATCTTCATAATCTCTGGCATCATATCAATCGTGTTTCGATAGCCTATCTCCACCATTTCGTCTATGCCTTGCAGTTCGGTCGCCTTGTAACGCTTAGTGTCGCACGCAATGGTAAGGTCGGCGTTGAGATAGCCTTTAATGGAGTTACTTTTCATAAGCACGCGGAGCGCACAGGAGATGATGTCGAGAGTCTTAGTGCTTTCCGTGCCGTAGGTGCGCGTGCTGTTGCAGTCAACCGCGATGACATAGTCGCAATCAAAAAAGCGTGGAATATTCGCTGGAATATTGTTTTGTAGCCCACCATCGCATAAGAGGTAGTCACCAAACACAACAGGCTGAAAGATGCCTGGCACACAACAACTGCCAGCCACCGCCTTGGCAAGATTGCCGTGCGATATACAAAGATAGTGGGTGCTTTTCATAGCAACCGCAACACAAGAGAAAGGCTTTTTAAGGTCCTCAAGGTTGATGTCGCCGAAAGTGTCACGCATCATGCTTTCGATGCCTTCCGTTTTTGATGGCACAAAAAACACCTTACTTGTGCGGATGTCGCTTGTTTTCATGCTTTTTGCCACCTTCAAAATTTCACTTGATTTCATGCCTGAGGCATACGCCGCACCCATGATGCTGCCCACACTTGTGCCTGCCACATAGTCAAAGTCAAGGCCGTATTCTTCAAACGCCTTCATCACACCGATATGCGTCATACCCTTAGCACCACCGCCACCAAAAGCCACTCCAATTTTGTTTTTTTTCTTAAATAGGTCAAATAATTTCATACTTTAATTATATCAAAAATTTTTCTTAAATAAAAACAAAATGCTTGTCACTCTAAAAATTTTTAAACAAACATACCAATTTTTATAAATTTTAAAGAAAAATCGACAAAAAAGTATAAATAAAAAAGCAAAATAATATATTTTAGTATGAAAAAATTTCCGTATTTCGTAACTTTTTCCGCGTTACTTGCGCTTTTAACCTGTGTATCGTTTGGCTATCTTGTTTCCACACTGATAGTTTCCGCCAATCTTTTTCAACCTTCTCAAAAAGTGGAAAGTGGACAAAACACCTACTATCTTCTCTCCGTTTACTCCGCCGAAAGTTTGGAAGAAGCAGAAAATGAACTAGAAAATTTTTCTGACACAAATTTCGGCTTATATATCTACGAAAACGATGGCTCTTACCACATCATTGCAAGTTGCTACAAAAATAATAATGACGCAGAACTTGTCAAAAGCAACTTAAAAACCAACGGCATAGAAGCAGAAATATTGAAGATTAAAAAAGAAAGTGTTGTTCTCGAAGGCAGTTTTTCCTCGAACGAAGAGTTGATATTAAAAGATTGCCTTTCCACCACCAACAACATATATAAAGACCTATACGACATCACGGTCAGCCTCGACACAAATGTTACCGACGAAGTGACTGCAAAACTCAAAATCAACGAAGTCTATTCCAACTTTCTCACCACCAAAAACAACTTTGAAACGCTTTTTAGCGCGAGCGCCAACAGCGAAATAGCAAACATCCGAGAGAATTTCGCAAAGATAGATGAAATCCTGCTCGACCTTACAAACTCCACCCAAGACCATAGCCTCTCCGCCCAAATCAAATACTCCATCGCCAAACTAATCATAGAAGCCTAAATCTATCGGCAATTTTAGAGCAAGAATTTTTAATATTCTTTTCCGATAACTTGTAAAAAGGCATTTTGGCGTGTTTTTTGCAGATTTCTGCTTTATCGGCAATATTTTCTGTAATTTTTTCAAATCACTTTGCCTATAAAACAAAATGTGAAGCATTTTATGCAATTTTCGCTTATTTTGTTTCACATTTTTATGTTTTTAATATTTGATTTTAAAATAATCTAACCATTTTTTGTAAGCGTCTTGTGCAGACAAACAAGTTTCAATCAAAAAGCCATGTTCGTTCTCCCATTCACCTAACCCGCGATAATAATATAATTTATGCGCGCTGTCAATAATGAAAGGCACAATATTATGGTGCAAGCATTCTTTAAACATGATGAGCCTACCTATTCGCCCATTACCGTCTTGAAATGGATGGATAACTTCAAAATCATGATGAAACGCCACAATACTTTCGAATGTCTTTTCGTTTTTATATTTTTCTAAGAGTTTTCTTATCTCTTTTGCCACATTTTCAGGCAAACAGGTTGTCTTACCGCCAATTTCGTTTGGTAATTTTTTGTATTCTCCAACATTAAACCAATCTTTTTTCGCATCGCTTGTGCCAGATTTAAGCATATAATGCAGTTTTTTTATCATATTTTCTGTGAGTGGCTTGCTGGCATTATCTATGATGTAATCTACACATCTAAAATGATTTGTCGTTTCGATAATATCATCGACATTGACACTTTCACTGACTCCGATTGTGTTTGTTTCAAAGATAAGGCGTGTTTGTTCTTCGGTCAACCTGCTCCCTTCAATATGGTTAGAATTGTAAGTGAGTTCAATTTGTGTTTTGTGATAAATTCCGCCCTTATATTTCATACTCTTTTCTTCTTTCAAAACAAAAAGCAGATTATTGCCACAAACACGCTTAGGCTTCACCGCGTTTTCTGGTATTTGCCAAGTTTTACCAACAAAAACCGCGCCCTCAACCTTACCTTCTCTGCAATAATTTCTCACTGACCTTTCTGATACTTTCCAAAGTTTACTTATTTCCTTTGTTCCTAAATATTTCATACACGCCTCATAATTATTATACCAAATTATCGGCAATTTTGCAACAAGAATTTTAAATCTTTTTTGCCGATAACTTTTAAAAAGTGGTATTTTTGCGTGTTTTTTGCAAATTCTTTATCTTATCGGCAAAAATACCAGCAATTTTTTAAAATTAACTTGCCGATAGATTTTAAAAATAAAAGAGGACTTAGTCCTCAAAACCGCAAAGATAATCAGTTGACACTTTGAAAAACTCTGCAAGTGTCACAATGTTTTCAATGTTAGGCACACGCTCTTCACGCTCCCAACGACTTATGGTGTTAAAACTAACTCCAATATGTTCACTTAATTGTTTTAAAGTCAAGCCTTTTTCCATTCTTAAATCTTTTAGCCTATATGCAAACTCTTTTCTAACAGACATATCAATCCTCCAAGCCACATAAATAATCGGCAGAAACTTTGAAAAACTTTGCAAGCAAAAATAAACTTTCAATGTTTGGCATCCGCATTTCTCTTTCCCAACGACTAATTGCCATTGCACTTACCCCTATCTCTTTACCTAATTCAACGATAGTTAGATTTTTTTCTTCACGCAATTCTTCTAATCGCTCAGCAAACACTTTTAAATCAAATTTTTTCATTGCATTAATCTTCCAAGCCACATAAGAAATCAGTTGACACTTTAAAATATTTGGCAATTTTTGTAAGCATTGAAACACCAGGTTCACAAATATTCCTTTCCCACCTGCTGACAGTGGAGTTAGTTGTTCCTAAAATTTCAGCCAACTGCCTTGTCGAGAGTTTTTCTTCTTCTCTTAAATCTTTTATCCTTTCTGCAAAAATTTTCATATAACACCCTTATTTTTATATTTTATTACTTACTAATGCAAAATACTTGACTGATGCATTTATGTTACAGTATAATACAAATGATGCATGAATGCATCATAATAAGGAGCGACATATGAAAGATGATGAATATGAAATTATTTATAACACAGATTTAATTGTGGAATATATGAAAGAGAATGCATATAGCGTGGAGAGTTTTGCGAGTTTTTGCGCGATAGATAAAAGAATATTGTTAAGAATACTAAACAACAAAAATGTTCCACTCCACTATCTTGTTAGAATAGCAAAGGTAACAAAGATAGATTACGAAAAACTTTTTATATATTAAAAAACAAGGAAAATCTCCTTGTTTATCTTATCTATTAATTTCACTTAAACTCCCGTTAAATATACTTTTTTAATTCAGTGCTTACCCAATCTTTATATTCTTTTTCGTGCGGAGCAAAATCGGAAGAGTATAATAGTCTTATAAATTCATTATAGGGCAAATATTTAACCTTTGAAACTTCTTCTTTCTGCAAAGTAAAATCTTCAATTTTTGCTGTGGTTCTCAATAGATAAATTTCAGCAAATTCCCAACTTTTTTGTTTTAACTTTTCCGTCAAGAAGAGGAAATCACTCTCT
Source organism: uncultured Clostridia bacterium (assembly GCA_944377825.1). GTDB lineage: Bacteria > Bacillota > Clostridia > Christensenellales > UBA1242 > Caccovivens. The sequence continues at coordinate 12,271 of CALWGA010000016.1, forward strand.
TTTACATCAAGCCCAAGTTCTTCCTTTGTTTCTCTCACACAAGTTTGCAAAAGTGTTTCGCCTGCATCAACGTGACCAGCAACTGGCATATCCCACTTGTTCGGTGCAGTTCGTTTTAGATGAGAGCGTTTTTGCACTAAAAATTCGTTTTTATCATTGATTATCCAAATCCAAACCGCCTTATGATAGCACCCAGGATTTTCACTATGACAAAAAGCCCTAGTCTGTGGTTTTAAAAGTTTCCCATTGATATCATAAGTGTCTAACATTTCTTCCATAATATCTCCTTAAACTGCTAGAAATGATTGTTTTTAACACTTTTTTAGTTAAAAAATACGAAAAATCAATTTTTTTAAATTTTAAAGCGGTTTTACGGCGATTTTTTCTATTTTTTCAAACATAACAGAATTTCCAAAGTTTTGCGCTTTAATTAATTTTGAGGTTTGGTTTGCAATTTGGTCGGCTTTTTTAAGTTCCGTTTTTGTTGGCTTGCCACCGCGTTGCAAGTAGCCAACTGTCTGCACGCGAATTTGAGTTGGATATGCTTCAAGTTTATTTTTTAGTTCGTCCATATCTATGATTTTTTCTTTCACGATGATTGCCGTGCCTTTGTCTTTTTTTTCAT
>CALWGA010000017.1 GCA_944377825.1 uncultured Clostridia bacterium
AAAAAAGTTTGGTGTTAGATGTGGGGTGACCACTCACGAGGCGAAAAAGTTATGCCCAAGTCTCGTAATATGTCCACCTCACTTTTCTTTATATAACAAATATTCAAGACTTGTTAGAAGTATCTACGAAAGTTACACCGACCAAGTGGAAGTTTTTTCAATTGATGAGTGCTTTTTGGATGTCACGCACAGCAAAATCTTCGGCACGCCTGTAGAAATTGCCAATGAAATTCGTGAGCGCGTGAAAAAAGAGATAGGGCTGACAATCTCGGTTGGCGTAAGTTTTAATAAGACCTTTGCTAAAATCGGCAGTGACTATAAAAAGCCAGATGCGACAACTGTAATCACGGAAGAGAATTTTAAGGATATCGTATGGCCACTCCCTGTTGGCGACATGTTTGGTGTGGGCAGAAAGAGTAGAGAAAAATTGGAAAGATTTGGAGTTAGTACGATAGGCGACTTAGCGCACATGGACAGAAACTTTTTGATTAAGGAATTTGGTAAAGTGGGAGATGACCTCTATAAAAAGGCGAACGGGCTAGATGATGACGAGGTAAATAGTGAATACGAACAGCCGAAAAGCGTGGGCAACAGCACAACTTTCTATAAAGACTTGACCGATTTAAAGGATATTTCGCTTGCCTTCACCACGATTGCAGAAAGTGTTGTCGAGCGAATGATTAAGTATAACTTAAAACAGGCTCATACTTTATCCATTGTTGTACGTGATGCCGATTTAAAGTTTTATCAGCGTCAATGCCAAATCCCGCCATGTCGAAGTAGCGAAGTTTTTTCAAAGTATGCGCTTAAACTTTTCAAAGAGAGTTTTTTTAGTCTCAAACGAGTTCGGCTTTTAGGAATAACTGTCAGTGGCTTTGAAGAGAGCGCGCAATTATCTTTCTTTGAAGAAAAAAGTGATAATATGGACGATATTATGCACACCATTCGCCAAAAATATGGACATAATAAGATAGTGCGAGGAAATGCCCTTCTAGACACCAAAATTTCCACAGCGCTTGACCGTGAACAACTAGACAAAAAGAGTGAAGAAGATAAATAAAATTAATTATCTAAAACAAACATTTTAGTCTATTTATCAAAATATAAAAAATTTATAAAAATTTTAGAAAAAAGTATTGACTTTCCAGTTAACTGTAATGATAAAACATAGGCAAGAGGAGGGAAAAGGATGTTGAGGATAGGCGATTTTTCAAAACTCACAGGTGTTCCAGCTAAGACAATACGCTATTACGAGGAAGAGGGGTTGTTAGTTCCTGCGCAAGTTGATACGATGACTGGGTACAGGCAATATAGCCAAAGGAACATCGAAGAACTTTTAAAGATACTATATCTAAAAAGCCTTGGTTTTAAGCTAGCGGAAATCAGGGATTTTGATGATACAGCAATCATTAAAAAGTCAAAAGAACTAAAACAAAAAATGAGACAGATAAGAAAAAGCCTTAACGAACTTTCCAATCTCTACAAAGATGAAAAAGGAGAGTTAATTATGAAAAATTTTATTAATGATGAAAAACTTGTTGGCAAATGGCAACTTTTTGGAACCACTGTTGACAAGGCGGATGCCGAAAATGGCAAAGTAAAATCAGATAGATATTTTGCTATAAATAATTTAATTTTTCTTCCAAACGGAGAAAAATATTGGGTGGTCACTTTTTGGACAAAGGGGTATATCTTCTTTAAAGATAAGCCGATGAAATATGAATTTGTTGATGACAAACTCATAATCGAGTTTAAATACGATAACGAAGTGGAGTTTTACGCTGTCTATAAAAACATCGACCATAAAGCCTATAAGAAAGACGAAGTGATGTTTAAGGATGATATTTCAATGCCATTTAAAGATGATAAAAATTTGATTGGCGTTTGGCATGTCTGTGGATTTGTGCAAGATATAAAAGATTTTAAAGGCGAGATGAAAAAGGATTTTAATTTTTATAAAGATGTAGCAATAATGGAAAATGGGAAATTATTGTTTACGCTTGCAAACGGGGATGTGTTAAAGGACAAAATCCGCTGGACAAAAGGGTATATCATATTTGAACTATCCAAAGTCGCACAAAAATATACCATCAAAGAAATAGGCGGTAATAAATATCTATTTATGGAACATAAATCAGGAGATTATTCCTTTGGCGGAATGAAGCCGATGTATTATGTTTTCAAAAAGGTAGGAAATTAAAATAAAGCCCTTAATAAGGGCTTTATTTTTTATGTTTTTATTAATTATTTTTATATATTTATTTCAATTTGATTTTCTAATATTTATAATAGAATAAATTTTTAAATTTTAGATTTTATTAAATTGTTTATAAATCCTATAAAAACATAGCAAAAAATCAATTATTTTTAATTTTTTTGCGATTTTTAAGCAATTTTTATTTATTTTTTAATATTTAATATTTTTTATATTTATCAACTTTTATTTTTAATAGTTTTTTTCTTTATCTTTCTATTAAATATCCTTAACTAATATGTTGGCGTTAGAAATTGTGAGGGCGTCAGAGCCAGCGTTATATAATTCAAGAGTGGTGGTTGTTGGAACTGTTAAAACTATGGTCTTAGTTAGGGTTGCTTGATTTCCAGCTGTTCCGCTTACAGTGGCTGTCGAACCTGTAACCTGAATGCCGTTTGCACGAAGTGCCACGCTCATAGTGCCTGATGCAGGAATGGTGCCGTTGACAAAATATGTGATTTCATATCTACCTGGTGCCAAGGTCACAGCGCCAGCGGTTGAAGTGCTTGCGGTTACATTGCTACCTTGTGAACTTGTGAGAGTAACAGGGATAATGGAATTTACAGGGACTGTTCCGCCTAGGTTGTTTTCAAAAAAGCCAAACGAAGGTAAAACAACAGGATTGACCACACTGTTATTGTTGTCGCAATCTCCAAAAACAAAGATTGGGCGAGGAGTGTTAGGGCAACAGAAATTGCCACATCTAGTAAAACAAGTCATATTTTTCTCCTTTTTGACGAGATGTTCGTCATTACAATTTATTAAAAAAAGAGAAAATATGTGCAAGATTAGCGATGTAAATTAGAGTATAAAAAAATTTATAAGCATGTTTTTAATTTAATAAATATATAATCAAGAATGAAAAACAAGAAGATGTTAATAAAGAAAAAAAGAAGAGCAACTTTTGTGCTCTTCTCTACTGTCAAATTCATTATTTAATTTCGATGCGATTTTTGTTTGGTAGTTTCTTTTCTTTTGGTAAGTTAATTGACAAAATGCCGTTTTCAAGATGTGCGTCTATATCACTCTCGTTAACATCGCCAACATAGAACCTTCTTGAAAATTCGCCGTAACTTCTTTCGCGTCTAATGAAATTGCCTTTCTTATCCTTTTCGTCATGGTTATGCTCACGCTTAGCAGAAATTGTCAAGTAGCCATCTTCTAGGTCAACATGAACATCCTCTTTTTTAAATCCTGGCAAATCCACAGTGAGTTCGTAGTTGTTTTCCGTCTCCTTAACATCCGTTTTCATAAGGTCATGATGTTTTCTGTTATAGCCCATGTCGAAGAATGGGAAGCCGAAGAAATCGTCATCATCTCCTCTAAGTAACAAATCAAATTTATCATTTTTCATAATATACCTCCTATAATGTATTAGTTTTTCCTAATACGTTCACAATTATACATCTACTTTGCTAGCAATGTCAACTGAATAGTGCTAATTTTTTAAAAAATATTTCATCCATCATTAATTTTGCCTAAATTTTTCATAAATACGGTCAAATTAGGTGCTGTGAAATATAAAATTTGATGAATTTTAACAACATAAAGTCTTTTGCAAGCACTTGATGTGATGCCGGAAATCTATATTCACAAGGTAATTTTAGGTGTTTTATATTTGCGTCAGCCTAAGTATTAAAAAAATATTTAAATCTTTTAATTAATTTTAAAATTTGTTTGCCTTTTTTAAAAGTTTTATATTAAACTATTCTTATCGTAATAGGGAGGAGAAATGGATATTTTTGAAAAATGCTACACCAAGCAAAAGTATGATTTGGCAAAGGAATTAGGGGTTTATCCTTATTTTCATAAACTATATTCTGGACAAGATGTGGTTGTCAATATGGAAGGCAAGCGAACTATTATGCTTGGCTCAAACAACTATTTGGGCCTCACAAATCATCCAAAAGTGATTGAAGCGGGCGTTAAAGCGCTGGAAAAATATGGCAGTGGTTGTTCTGGCTCTCGCTTTTTGAATGGCACACTTGATTTGCACTTAAAATTAGAGCATGAACTTGCCGAGTTTTTACATAAGGAGGCAGTTGTCACTTTTTCCACAGGTTTTCAAAGCAATTTGGGCATAATCAGCGCCATTGTTGGCAGAAATGACTATGTTATTTGTGACAAAGAGAATCACGCCAGCATCTATGACGGTATAAAATTAAGTTATGGCAAAATGCTTCGCTACAACCATGGCGATATGGAAGATTTGGAGAAGAAACTCGCGTTTGTGCCTGAAACCTCAGGAGCGCTCATCGTCACTGACGGCGTTTTCAGTATGAGCGGAGATATCTGCAAACTGCCTGAGATTGTGAAACTCGCTAAAAAGTATGGCGCGCGCATTATGATTGATGACGCTCACGGGCTTGGCGTTATCGGCGACGGCGGAAGGGGAACGGCAAGTTACTTTGGCTTAGAGGATGAGGTCGACATCTACATGGGCACTTTCTCAAAGTCGCTGGCAAGTCTGGGTGGCTACATGGCGGCAAAAAAGGAAGTTGTGGAGTATGTTAAACACGCTTCGCGTCCATACATCTTTTCGGCAAGCATAACGCCAGCATCGGTTGCGTGCGCAAACGCCTCGCTTGACATTTTGAAGGCGGAGCCAGAGCGCGTTAAACGCCTTGCGGACATCAGCGACTATATGCGAAAGGGTTTGAAAGCAAATGGCATTGCAATTATCGAAAGCAAAACACCGATTATTCCTATCTATACTTATGAGGACGAAAAGACCTTTGTTGCCTGCAAACTATTATTAGATAGGGGTGTCTATGTCAATCCTGTCATCTCGCCGGCAACTCCTGTTGGGCAAAGTCTACTACGCACAAGTTACACCGCGAACCATACTGAAGAGATATTGGATGAGGCAATAGATAAGATTAAAGAGGTCTTGGACATCTTAAAAGACTACAAATCAAAGTTTTAAGAATTTGTGGAAGAATTGTGGATAAAAGAAAAAATATTTTAATTAAGGCACAAAAAATTATAAAAATGTAAAATATTTTGCTCACAAAGTGTAAAAACTTATATATTTATCCACTTTTTTTGAAAAATTGTTGACAAAAGTTTTCTTATGTGTTATCATAAGAAAGCATTTGGGGGTGTGGCTCAGTTGGCTAGAGCATCTGCCTTGCAAGCAGAGGGTCATCGGTTCGAATCCGATCATCTCCACCACATTATTAGGACAGACACCAACTACGCTTAACGCGGGCACGGAAAATTAATTTTCCTAACCGCTACTCCGTTGGTTTCTCCGCCTAGTCCTCTTCCCTGTGTGTGATTTTTGGTTTA
>CALWGA010000018.1 GCA_944377825.1 uncultured Clostridia bacterium
TTGCAGTGTTAGACATAACCTTAACAGCGGTAGCGGTGGTCCTTGCGTCTGTGTCGCTCATTCCGCCATTAACAGACTCGGTGTAAACTTGGTCATATAAATAATCATTGATAATCTCATTTGCCAAAATTGACAAATCCTCAGGCAAAGTGGTTTCTGGGTCTTTATATGTTGTGATAGACCTTTCAGCAATAGCGCGAGCGCCACTTGCCTGCGTTAAAGCGTTTTCAGTTGCAATAAGTGTTGCCTCATCCTCAGTTGTTCCCTCAACTGCCATTGCCTCGTTGAAACTTGCAGTATATTCAGTTTCATAGGCGCTGTCATACAAGAAATTAAGATAGGTGTTTTCAAAAATTCTCTTAATGCCGTCAACGAAATCTGCATCATCTGAACTAACTTGTCTGCCGTCTTCATCATATGCTCTTAAAAAACAGTCAGCAAAAATTAAAGATTGTTCATCACTCAATTCTATGCCTATGTTATTTTTTATTTGGTTAATTATAATACTAAACATAGGAGAAGCAATAACTTCCGCTCTAACAGCTTCCTTTTCTTCTTCGGTTGCAGGCATTCCGTCTGCTTCAAGTTCATCTATCGCTGTGTCATAGTCAGAAACAAGAATCGACCACACCCCCTTCAAAGTTGTCTCATTTTCATCCACTTTTGAAAGCATCGTATTTTCAAACTCTAGTGTCTGATCGCTAAGCGTATAGCCGTCAATCGCGTTTTCTTGCACAACCGATTGCATTTCCGCATCCTGAAAAACAGATTTAAGCGAATCGCGAATATCGTTAATTGCCAAACTTCCAAGCACAATGATGACAATGGCAAGCATAACGCAAGTGGCAACGGTCACGCATACCCACTTAACCCAGTTTGCTTTCATCGACTGCTTAAAAAGTGCCTTACTAAAATACATTTTTCCCTCCTTTTATTTCCTTTTCAAGAATATTAGTGAAATGTTTTTCAAGATTGTTTTTAACTTCCGACACAAATTTCAAATTGTATTTGGAAAGAGATTTGAAAAGTTTGTTTATCTCGCTGTCATCAATCTGCACCGTCACTTGAAAATACTTTTCTTGGTCTCGGATAATGTTGTATTTAAGTTTCTTAAATTTTTGGTAATCTTCCTTGTTCGTAAATTCAATTTTATACGCCTTAGTTGTGGAGTTTTTAATCGCGTTCACATCCGCAATATCGATTATTCTGCCATTATAGATAAGTGCCACGCGATCGCAAGTTGTTTCAAGTTCGTCGAACATTTGACTGCTCATTAAAATGGTCTTACCGCGCTTTTTCTCCTCTAAGATAAGTTCAAGAAAGGTCTCGCGCATAAGTGGGTCAAGCCCTGTGGTTGGCTCATCTAAGATGAGAATGTCCTTATCCGCCATAAGCGCTGCCACAATCGCCGTTTTTTGCTTCATACCTTTACTCATGCGCTTAAGGTTTGCCGATGGGTCAAGTTGCAACCTTTTTATGAGTTCATCCGCGCGCTCCATACTCTTTAAGCCTAAGAGTTCCGCCTGCGCTTTGAAAAACTCAATTCCAGTTGTCAGGTCTGGAAAGGCGATTTCGCCAGGAATGTAAGCCACATTTTCCTTAATTTTGCACGCATCTTTCCAAGCGTCCATGCCAAGCACTGTCACCTTGCCACTTTTTGGCTTGATGAAACCCATGATATTGCGAATAGTTGTGGTTTTACCACTGCCGTTTGTTCCAACAAAACCAAAGGTCTCGCCCTTAGCCACGAAAAAGTTTAGGTCAAAAATTCCTCGTCCCCCACCATAGTCTTTTGTGAGGTGTTCCACTTTAATCACTTCTTCCATTTCAGCATACCTCCAAAATCTTTATCTTCTCGATAGAAAGTCATGAAATAATCTTCCAAAGTGAGTTTGAGTTCTGTGAAGGACTTAATCTTATAGCCTATAATCAAATTGATAAAATCGTTAACCTGCTTGTCGTTGACAGCCACATGCACAGAGAGTTTATCCTTAAACACATCCTTAACGCCTAATTTAACCACTAAATCCTCTTTAAATTTCGCTCTTGGAAAGGTTTTAACGAAGTTTTCTAAATCTTCAAGTTTGTCAAACCGAATGTCATACACCTTATTTTCGTTGTGCTTAATAAATTTCGCGTTGAAGATTGTGACAATTCTGCCGTCTTTGATAATCGCAATTCGGTCGCAAGTCGCCTCAACTTCGTTGAACATATGAGAGGAAAGAAGAATGGTCTTTCCGCGCTTCTTTTCTTCCTTGATAAAGTCGATGAAAACCTGTTGCATAACTGGGTCCAGTCCGCTTGTCGGTTCGTCAAGCACCAGAACTTCTGGGTCATCCATAAACGCCGTGACAATGGCAAGTTTGCGCTTCTCGCCCAAACTCATAGACTTTGTGCTGACGGCAGGATTAAGGTCGAATTTTTTAAGTAAGTAGATAAGCCTTTCCTTATCCTTGGTCTTTCGAAGGTCGCCCATCATCTTGATAAATTCCCAACCTGTCAAGCCTTCTGGAAGAGCGATTTCTCCTGGAAGATAGCCGACATTTGAAAGAATTTTATAGTAATTATGGAAACTTTCAAGGTTAAAAACGCGCGTTTCGCCCTTTTGCGGACGCGAAAAGCCCATGATATGACGGATAGTTGTCGATTTGCCAGCACCATTAGGGCCTAAAAAGCCAAAAACCTCGCCCTCACGAACGGCAAAGGAAACATCAAACACGCCTCTTCCATGACCATAATCTTGTGTCAAATTATCCACTTCAATGATGTTCATGACGCCCTCCTGTTTTTACTTTATAATTTTATATGAAAAAAATCCTATTATATCTATTTATATTATAACCTAATAATAAGAAAAAAGCAAATATTATGTTTAATATTTGCAAAAACTTAAAACAAAAATTAAGAATATAAAATTTTTATCTGTTTAATAAACCTACTTAACAAATATTATTTTAAATGGATTTTAATTTTGTGACAAAGATTGACAATTTCATGTTTTGATATTAAAATATATATAATTAAAGAAAAATTTAAACATTTTAGGAGAAGAATATGGATAAATGGCAGAAAAGATTTATGGAACTCACCGAGCATATCGCCACATGGTCGAGTTGCTTGCGTCGTCAAGTTGGCGCTGTGATTGTTAAAGATAAGCGCATCATGACAACTGGCTATAACGGTGCGCCTGCTGGCGTCAAGACCTGTGTGGAGCGTGGCACTTGTATGCGAAATGAGTTAAATATTGAAAGTGGCACACATGCCGAACTATGCTATGCCGCCCACGCCGAGCAAAACGCGATAATTCAAGCCGCAAAGGAAGGAATAAGCCTTAAAGGTTGCGTACTATACTGCACCCACCAGCCATGTGTGGTCTGCGCAAAAATGATAATCAACGCGGGCATCAAAGAAGTTATCTATAAAGAAGGCTATCCAGATGACTTCTCTCGAAAGATATGCGAAGAAGCAGGCGTGAAACTGACAAAGTATGAAGAAATGGAAAAATAAAAAATCCTTACATAAATGTTAAAAAAATTGTGCCTATGCGCACAATATTTTTATAATAACTTATTTTGTTTAATGTTAGTCCATCTAGTTTAAACTCATCTTATTTTTTAATTTAAACTTTAAATTTTATTTTTGTTTAAACTTTGAATACAACCTATTTTTTATTAGAATTTAAATTTATTCCTACATAGTCAAAACATTAAAAGTCGTCGTCATCATCGTCATCTAAATCATCATCTTCTTCGTCTTCGTCGTCATCATCGTCGTCGGTGTAATCATCGTCGTCATCGTCAATTTCGTCTTCATCGTCGTCGAACTCCTCGTCTATATCAATATCGTCGTCAAGAGATTCGTCAAAGCCGATGTCGGTGTCGATTTCGTCATCCAGCATATCACTGTCGCCAAGTTCTGTCACTGATGCCATGTCGCCTGTCTCTTCGTCCTCGTCAACAATTTCGTCCTCGTCACGATTGAGATAGTCTTCCCAATCTGCGTTAAGTTCGCCGTCTTCGGTTTGATGTTCCTTAAGGCAAGTTGAGCACATAATCTCGTCTGGCGAAATATAGTTGGTTTTGCAGATAGGGCAAAGTTCAAGGTCAAGGTCGCTTGTGTATTCGTCCTTCTTCGCCGAAAGTTCCGCCTTGCAGACACTGCAAAGTTTCTCCTTTTTCTCAATATAGTTAAGTTCACATCTTGGACATCTAATGTAAACAGGTTTTTTCATACTCCCTCCTAATATCGCTACTTATTCTACATATAAAAATTGACAATGTCAACTATTTTAATCAATTTTTTTATTGTTTTTTAGGTTTGCCTCAGCCTGCGATGGTCTAAGGTATAACGGCTCCAACTTTTCCGCAGATAAAGGCTCAATTTTTGCAACCATAGTTCTCGCAAATTCCAAAAATGAAGCGGTGGTCATCTCCACTATCTCCGCGCATTGTAAGTTTAAGTCGCCTTTTAAAACAACCATTTTTTCCTTTTCGCTTAAACTGTCCACCATCTTCTCTTCTTCAAGTTTATTCATATCCTTATCAAAGCGTGCCACAAAGTAAAGACCAGAGAGCGCGTTCAGCACGCAGGTTATATCTTCCTTATGATTTTGTAAGTAAATATATGCCATAAACTCCAAGGAAGTTAGCGGATAGACCTTCAAATTTTCGTTGACGCATCCAAGCGCCTTGATAATAGCAACACCTATCCTTATCCCTGTGAACGAGCCAGGTCCGACAATCACCGCCACCTTATCAATTTCGCGAAAAACCACATTCGCCTCTTCGCACATTTCGTCAATGGTCTTTAAAACATTTTCCGAGTGCTTACTTTTGGCGTCAATCGTTCGCTCAATAACATTGCCGTCATCGAGTATCAAGCCCAAGTTTGCATCCATAAAAGCGGTGTTAATTGCAAGAAGCATCTTTGCCCTCCGTCACTGTCAATTTCCTTGCGTTGTCATTAATTTTGTCAATTCTAATCACAAAGTCAACGTCCTTAATAAGCCCTTCCACATTTTCTGGCCACTCCACAAAGCAAACGCCGTCGAGTTTTGACTTGTCGAAATACTCCTCAAAACCAACAGCCACCGCCTCTTCCATGGAAGAAAGCCGATACATGTCAAAGTGGTAGATAGGAAATTTTCCGTTGTATTCGTTCATAAGCGTGAAGGTCGGGCTTGTCACATCGTCGTCACTGCCCAAATATTTTGCTAAATGCTTAACAAGTGTGGTCTTACCGCTACCCAAATCGCCCACAAGCAGAACAACCATAGGCGGTTTAATCAACTTGCTGAAAGCACGTGCAAAATAGTCGATTTGCTTAATACTAAATATATCCATTTGTATTTTCATGTCAATTCCTCAAACCTTTCCTATTATAATAAAAGGCAAAATAAAAAGCAATAATTTTGACAAGTCTACTCAACTTTTTCTTTCTTATTCTGCTTTCGTTTGTCGTAGAAATACATAAGAAGAAGCCCGAGTATGCCAAAGACAATCGCCGCGCCAGCGCCAGCCAAAACATCGGTTAAAAAGTGCTTGCCTAAATACATGCGCGAAAGCATAACCAAAAAGACATAGACGATGAGAGCAAGCGTAATCCAAACTCTCGACCCCTTTTTCTTGTAAATCGCAAAGAGATATGCGCCTAAGAAAATGGCAATCAATGTGGCACAAATAACATGTCCGCTCGGCATACTGAAACTTGTCACAGTGTCGCCGATGTTCGCAATCGTGTCGCTGACATTGAAAGGACGCTCTCTCATTATAGCGTTTTTCATTATCGACTGCGTGAGATATGCAAAGCCGTAAGTTAAAAGAAAGAAAAATGCATATTTCCTTTTGAAGAACAAAAAGAAAATAACAAGTGCCACCGCGCCCACGTAACTGCCGATAAGCGAAATTACCTGAAAGGAGACATCGAAAAACGGCGTCCTTCCTGCTTGCAAAAATTCAATTATCTTAATTTCAAATTCCATAGTGTTATTTTACCAAATAAACAATAAAAAAACAAATATATAAAGAAAAAGACAAAAAATTTATCTTTTTTTCAAAAAATAATTAAAAAATCAAAGTTTTTTTGCGTTTTTTTGATGTAAGTGGTGTTTTACCAACTTAAACATAAAAACGTTATGCCAATGGCACTTTTATTCTTCATTTCCAATCTTGACCTTCTTTGCCACATTTCTTCTTAGGTCGTCACTTATTGCAGCATAATGCTTCTTTGTGGTGTTGACATCCTTGTGCCCCAAAACATCGGCAACGATATAGATGTCGTTCGTCTCTCGATATAAGTTTGTGCCGAAGGTGGAGCGCAGTTTGTGTGGAGATATTTTTTTGAGCGGTGTGCTTTCATAAGCAAACTTTTTCACGATATTTTCCACCGAACGCGTGCAAATTCGCCTGTTTTGTAAGGATAAAAATAGCGCATGCTCGTTTTTATCAATCGGCAGTGTGTTTCTAACTTCCAGCCACTCTTCTATCGCGTATTTAACCTCGTTTGGATAGTAAAGGATTGTTTGATTCCCGCCTTTTCTTGTCACCTTAAAGGCGTTTTGCGCAAAGTCAAAGTCTTCAACATTCAGCCCCACAAGTTCGCTCACTCTTATGCCAGTACCCAAGAAAAGTGTGACAATGGCGTTGTCGCGAATTTTTGTGTTCTTATTATAGTTTTTTTGCCTTTCGGTAAAGGTTGTCGGCGCGTTTACGGCGTCAAGTAGCCTTTCAACCTCGTCATTCTCTAACCTTATTATCCCCTTGGTGTGCAGTTTTGGCGTTGGCACCTTGCTTACAACATTTTTGGAGATGGAGTCGTGATTAAAAAGATACTTAAAGAAACTTCGAACGCTGGCAAGTTTTCTCGCCTTGCCGTTCTCTGTGTTACGATAATCTCTGTCGCCAATCGTGTAGTAACTTAAATAGGAAAGGTAACTTTCAATATTTTTTGCTTCCAATTTGTCCAAATCCTCAAGCGTTATATCCTGCTTGTCCTTGTGAAAGACATATTTTGAAAGATAGTCATAAAAGATAGACAGGTCCATAGCGTAGTTTAACCGCGTAAGCGAGGACGTGCTAAGTTCCATGCCAGTGAAAAAGTCATAGCAGTATTCAGGCAAATCGCTTAAATACGAACCAATCTTCTCCATATTATTCAAATCACGCTTCTCAAAATATGAAAGTGTTTTCATACTTCTATTATATCAAAACAAACAAAAAAATGTAAAATATTTAAAAAAAATTCTAACCATAAAAAAATGAAAATGAAACTTCGTTTTCTTAGCGAAGAGAAATCAAAAGCAAGCGTTTGAGTGCAAAGAGAAGAGTGAAGGGAAGCCGTTGGCTTCCAGTGAAGAGTTGTGGAGATGTTATATTATAAAATATTATAATCAAACCACTTCTTTCAACGCCACGCTTACGCACTCTCAAAATCAATTTTTGATTTTCATATAGGCGGGCTTTGCCCAACTTAGAAAATCAAAAATCACCTACAGAGAAGAGTAAATAAAACGAAGAACTAAAAGTGAAAAACGAAAAGTTGTGGATAGGTTTGATTATGGTTTGCTTGAGATATAATCAAAACCTATTAAGTAGCGACCAACTCGCCAACGAAGTGCGAGTTGCGTTTGGTCGCTGAATTCACCCCAAAAGTGACAAGCACTTTCGGGGAACCCCGTCGGCGAAAACAAGCGTAAAGGCGATGCTTTTCGAGTTTACTCGAAAACGAGCAGAAGCGCAGTTTTCGCTTTTATTGCATCCACTCCGCATACACTCCGTAGCCCTTTGTTGGGTCGGATAGGAACACATGCGTAACCGCGCCCACAATCTTGCCATTTTGCATAATTGGCGAACCGCTCATACCTTGCACAATACCGCCTGTGAGCGACAGCAATCTCTTGTCTTTCACGCGGAAAACCAAACTTTTGTCGTTTGCTTTCTTTTGGTAATTCGCCTTTATGATTTCAATTTCATACTCCTCTTTAATTCCGCTTATATCCGAAACTATGGTCGCTTTGCCTGGCGTCACGGACAACCTTCCGCCAATCTTTGCTGTTAAGTTTTCGTCCACCAAGCCTTCAACATTTGTCAGCATGCCATTGATGCCGAACTTATCATTGCACTCAATGTCGCCCTTGTTTTTACCATTTTGCAAAAATAGACAGCGAAGTTGCCCGGGGTTATTCTTCTGCCCTTTTGTTATGCCAATCAAATTACAGCCATAGACCTTTCCCTCTTTCACAGGAACGATGTTTCCGCCTGCTTCATCAACAACAGCATGCCCAAGTGCTCCATATTCCCCTGTCTTTGTATTGACAAAAGTGAGCGTGCCAACGCCAGTGATATTGTCCTTCACCACAAGTCCAAGCCGATATTTATTGTCGATATTCTCCACCTTTAAAAGCGCATGAATCTCCTTATTTTTCCTTAGGTATGTAACTTCTGCCTCTTCCTTACCGACAAGTGCCTTTTCAATGTCGTCAACGTCGTCTATCTTCTCGCCGTTTATTTCAGTGATGATGTCGCCCTCTTTCAAACAGCAATCCGCCTCGTCACTGACAACAATCACGCCGTCAGTTGAAATGGAAAGACCGATAGGCGCTCCGCCGATATAGTAGTCCGCGTCGTCTGCCATAACCACCGCCACTTTTCTTATTGGAATAAAGCCAAAAAGTTTAAAGACTATTTCGCCAGACTTTGAATTTTGCGAATCGACCGTCTGCTCTTTCGCCTTAAGTTCTCCAGTTATGTATGAGCCAAAGAGATGGTTAGAATTTGCCGATTTAATATCCTCGTAACTTGTCAAAAAATTATCCTCGATTTGAAAGATATTCACAACTGGCATGATGATGAGCATAAGGCAAGTCAGCCATAAAAAAACATATGAAATCCAAAAATTTTTCCTTTTCATTTGTTTAGTATCTTTCAAAATGGAAAAAATATGTCTAAAACTTTGTTTTTAAAACAAAAGAATATAGTTTCATCTCCTTGCGCGCCTTTTTATAGTCTGGATAATATTTCTCCACCTCTTTCCAAAATTGTGGCTTATGGTTCATGTGCTTTATGTGACTTAGTTCATGCACAATCACATAGTCCACAAGATGCGCAGGCAAAATTATGAGTTTATAGTTAAGTTTCAACTCGCCCGTCGAACTATACGAACCCCACTTGACCGATGATGAGCAATAGGAAATTTTATCCACTTTAAAGTTGTATTTTTGTGCTAAAAAAATCGTGCGTTCCTTCAAAACTGAAAACATGGAAAGGTATTGATTTTTTATCGATTTCAACTTGGTTTTTTCTGATAGTTTTTCATAGTCCAGCCTAAGATTTTTGGTCTCCATAACAGGAATACCATTCTCATAGATAAGATGAGTAAAGTCAAAACTGCTCGCAAAATCATCCAGCATATTCATCCTTTTAATATGCTTTTCAAGCCATGATTTTTTTGAATTAATAAATTTTTGAATAACAGCGTCTGCCGTTCTCAAAGGTGCTTTCACAACAATTTCGTCCTTAGACACAATCTTAAGTAGTAGCGATTTTCTCGCTTCTTTGATTATCTTAATTTCCATGCTATATATTTTATCACTTCTTCTTTCACATTTGCAAATGTATTTCAATAAATTATCAAAAAAGAAGAGAAATCAAGATATTGCGTTATGATAAACACATAATACACCATATATTGTTGTATTATGCAATAAAAAATTTTTGCATAATACTATGAATTTTTGTTTGACAATTTTAATTATAAGTTTTATAATTTAAATAAATGGAGGATTATATGGCTTTCACTTCCAATGGTCAAGTGCAATATTTGATTTTAGATTCGTTGTCAGACGGCTCAAAATATGGCTTGGAAATTATTGAATATATCACTAAGAAAACGCATGGCGGATACATCCTAAAAAAGCCTACTCTTTACTCCTGCCTGACGCGCCTTGAAAAGAAAGGCCTTGTCTCCTCGTCCTTTTGGGGAGAAAGTGAGTTTGGCGGAAAACGCCATTATTACGCCCTAACAAATGAAGGAAAAGAACATCTTGAAATTTTAAGAAAAGAGTTTGACGGCATCAACTTTGAAGTGCTTGCAGAGCGCGAAGAGGAAGAGGAAACATCTCGCGAAGAAGAGTCAAAACCTATGTTCTTGGAGCAAAAGAATTTGTTTGACTATGCTAAGACCACTGAGGCTGTATCGGATAAAAAGGAAGAGCCAAAAGAAGAGGAAAACAAGGTTGCCGACAATCAAATCGACCTATTCACCTTTCAAAAAGAGGAAGAAGAAAGAGAGAAAGATGATGGAAAATTTTTGGACGCCAATGAGACCTTGTCGCCTCTGCAGATAGAGCAAAATAAAAAAATCTATGACACATCAAGCGAGTTGAAAAGATATAGAAACAGAAAGAGTTTTTCAGAAAATCAAATTGAAATGCCAGTGGTTTACGAAAAGAAAGAGGACGACTTTGATGCAAAAGTGGCAAGTTTAAAGGCATCGCTACTCGCCTCAAAGCAAAGCCACTATGAAAACACCGACTATTCAAATATGGTCAATAAATCAACTGAAAGCGATATTTATCATAAGCCTCAGCAAGAGATTGTGACCGCAGAAGAAGAGGTTAAGGACGACGCAAAATTCATAACCGAAAAACTTGACTACATCCCTTATCAAAAACGCATCACCCCGCCTAATATTGAGATAAATGTCTCTGACGAGAACTTGCCTGCTCCTATGCGAGATAGTAAACTTGAGCCGACTTACAACGACATGGTTTCAAAAATCATGGAGAAGAAAGCGGAGAAGTCAAAGGAAAATAAAACGAAAGAAAATAAAGAAATTAAAATTCAAAGCGTGGAGAGAGTGCCAAACACTTTCGCAGATTATGAGAGTTTGAAAGGATATTATAACAGTCACGGCTTAGAGTTTAAAGAGTATAAGCGAACAGTCGTTGAGCGTATGCATAACACAAATTTCCTGAAATTTATCTCTTCACTCATCCTATTTGTTTTGTCTGGAATTGGCTCGGCGTTAATCTACTGGATAGCAAGTGCCACAAACAATCTTATGTCAACCTCAAATTTCTTGTATTACACCGTGCCAGCCCTTTTCGCCGTTTATGCGATAATCTTATTTATAAAATATAAGTGCATGGTAAGCCGAAAAGCAACCTTGAAATATAATGCGATAATTAATTGGGTGGTCTTTTTGCTCGCATCAGTTGTGGTGTTTGTTGTGAACATTTGCTTTGGCATGACCGCCGAAACAATGGCAAGTTACCTAACATCTCTGCTCGTTCCAATACTCGCCCTGTTGATTATTTTCCCGATAAATTATTATATAACAAAATTAATCTACAAAAAATACGCGAAATAACTTAAATTTGCTTAAATAAAGAGAAAATTAAGTTGTGAATAGAATGACATACAAAAACGAAAATTTAAAGACTTAATCAAAAATAGTTTATTTGACTGTTGAAAATTGTTGTTAAATATGTAAAAAGAAGAAAACTTAGTTTGTTTTAAGTTTTCTTTTATTTTTCACAAGCATGAATATAAGGTCAAAAATTATAAAAATTGCAAGAATGATAAGCGAAGAGATTAAAATAAGGAAAGTTGAATCTTCAAATAACACACATAGAAGCGTTATCGCAAGGCAAGATATAAATTCGCCCACCGCAATGGCAATAAAGGCTTGATATATTTTCAAATTGCTAAGCCCTGCAATCAAACTGCCGGTATACACGCCAGTAAGTGGCAAAGGCACAGCCACGAAAAGTGCGAGAGTGGAAAGTTTATAGAAGGTTTTTGATTTGGAAGAGAGTTTTTCAAGTCTTTTTGAGTATCTATTTTCCGCCTTAGACAAAAACTTGTCGCAAACAAATCCGCTTGTCTTGTTTTTCAACTTTCGAATGATAATGATGATAAAAATGCATGGAATCATCGAGCCTACATAGGCACATAGAAAAGCCACAACTGGAGAAAGCGTCGCCTCACCCCAAATCGCATAGGAAAGTCCAAACGGAATGGCAATCTTGCTTTCAATGGTTGGAATAAGCGCCATCAAAATCACTGCCAAAAAGACGCAACTAGAAAAATTATCCACAAAAAAATCAATCATAGCCTTCTCCCTAAAATCATAATATGCGTTTCTATCGTAAAAAAGACTAATCTTAGCATTTTAATAGATAATATCATTAATTTTTATGACTATATTTTAAATAAATTTAATCACACTCAAAACTAACCATAAACTCAATCACATTTTTGGCGCTTTTAGATATAATGATAATGGAGGCACAAAAATGAAGTATTCAACAAAATACTGTCAGGGCGATTGTGTAAACCTGCGCCCATGTTGTCCCCCTCCTTTTTGTCAACCATATATTCCACCCTGTCAACCGCAATGCCCTAGAGATCATACATGCTGTAATAACGACTTAACCATGTTTCTCATAGGCTACATGATAGGACAAAACTCTCAACGATAGCACAGTTTACAAAAGATAAAAGAACTTTAACTATAAATTAAAGTTCTTTCTTTTTATTTAAAATGAATAATTAAGATTAAAATAGCATTTGAAAAATAGGCTCAATAAATTAAGAGGAAAATGTTTAAAGGCAAATCATAATGGCACGATTTTTCAATACAATAAAATCTAACTTATTTCATCCTATTTTTAGAAATCACAAAAATTTTCGTATCAATTTATCTTTAAGTTTGGAATATGGCTGGTATCTTATCGGTAAATCTACGGAAGGGCTCTTTTTTACAATGCTCTTTTCATGAGAAAAGGTAAGGAAACTTCGCTTGCCGTGATATGAGCCATAGCCACTATATCCAACACCGCCAAAGCCCATTTTTGTTGTGGCAAGATGGATGATTGTGTCGTTCACACATCCACCGCCATATGGCACACTCGTCAAAAATCTATTTACCACCTTTTTATCGTTCGAGAAAAGGTAGAGCGCAAGTGGCTTTTCAAAGTTCCTTATTATTTTAATTGCGTCATCAATATTGTTAAAACTAATCACAGGCATGATCGGTCCAAAGATTTCTTCCTTCATGCAAGCGTCATCAAGCGTGACATTATCTAAAATTGTCGGCTCAATTTTTAAACTCTTTTCGTCGCTATCGCCACCAAATATAAGGTTATTTTTATCAATCAGTCCACAAATGCGGTTAAAGTGTTTTTCATTGATAATCTTGCCGTAACTTTCATTTTTAAGCGGTTCTTCACCAAACATCTTTTTGATTTCCGCCATAAAATATTTTAAAAACTCTTCTTTCACGCTTTTGTCAATTAAGAGATAGTCTGGTGCCACGCAGGTTTGCCCAACATTCAAAAATTTGCCAAAAGCAAGGCGTCTTGCGGCTATCTTTAAGTTTGCCGTTTTATCAATCACGCATGGACTTTTGCCACCAAGTTCCAAAGTGACAGGCGTAAGATTTTTCGACGCCTTTTCAGCAACAAACTTGCCAACGCTGACGCTACCTGTGAAAAATATATAGTCAAAACGCTGTTCTAAAAGCGCAGAATTTTCTTCACGCCCACCTAAAACAACGGAAACATATCTTTCGTCAAAACACTCGCCTAGCAGTTTTTTAATGATATTTGATGTGTTTTTGGCGTAACTTGCCGGTTTGATAACCGCACAATTTCCCGCACCTATCGCGCCAATAAGTGGGTCGATGGCAAGCATAAATGGATAGTTCCATGGCGACATGATAAGCACCACGCCAAGCGGTTCTTTCACAATAAAACTTTTAGACGGAAATTGAGCAAGTGGAGTTCTCACTTTCTCTTTTTTTATCCAACTTTTTAAATGGCGTATGGCATATTTAAGTTCGCTTAGCACCATACCGATTTCGCACATATAACTTTCGGTTGCACTCTTGCCCAAATCAAGTTTGAGCGCCTCCATAATCTCTTTTTCATGCTTTTCAATGCCATTTTTAAGTTTTTTTAAGGCTTCTAGACGGAATTTATATGGTAATGTCTCGCCTAAATTAAAATATTCTCGCTGATTTTTAACTAAATCTTCAATCATAACATATCCTTTTGGTTAATATTTTTCTAATTATACATTAATTTTTTGGCAATAATTCGAAATAAATCTCTTTTAATTCCTCTTTGCTGAAAAGTTTTGGAACAGGATAGAGCGGATTTGCCTCATGCTCTGCGTGGCTTGCAAGTTTGTCGATATCCTCCTCTTTCAAATCGGCAATAGTGGTTGGAATATCGAAATGTTTGTTTAAATCTTCAATGTATGCGATAAACTTTTCTGATGCCACGCCGACGCTGTCACCTTCGCTTGCCACATTTGAAATTTTCGCTAAGGTCGCAAGTTTCTTCTCCGCAGTTTTTCCAAATTTCTTCAAAACATGAGGAAGAATCACAGCATTAGCAAGTCCGTGCGGTGTTCCATACTGCCCGCCCAAACTATGCGCAATCGCGTGAACGTATCCAACATAGGAAATTGTGAAACTTACGCCAGCATAGTATGAGGCTTTAAGCATATTCTCGCGCGCCTCGGCGTTATGAGGTTCATCATAGCAAGTTTTGAGGTTCTCAACGATAAGTTTCACCGCCTTTTCAGACATATTTCGTGTAAGTCGTGTGGTTGATTTACCAATATACGCCTCAACCGCGTGAGTTAATGCGTCCATACCTGTTGTCGACGTGATGTTCTTTGGCAAGTTGATGGTGGTCTTATAGTCCAAAACCGCATATTTAGGTATGAGCGGAAAACTGTTGATTGCGTATTTGTCATGCGTTTCAGCGTCGGTTATGACAGCCGCAAGCGTTGTTTCGCTCCCCGTTCCAGCAGTTGTTGGCACAGCAAAAAGTGGCGGTAATTTTTTATTGACCTTTAAAAGCCCTTTCATCTTCGTTATGCTCTTTTTCGAATAGACATGCCTTGCAAGTATCACCTTCGCCGTGTCCATAACGCTTCCGCCACCAAAGGCAATCGCGCCATCGCACATGTTTTCGTTGTAGACCTTAAGCCCATTCTCCACCATATGAGTTGTTGGATTTGGAAGAATGTCGTCAAAAATGGTGAGTTTAATATTCGCCTTTTCAATCTTCTCCTCAAGTTCCTTTGTCAGCCCTAGACCCCTTATTGATTTATCGGTGACAAGTAGTACACTTTTGATGTTTTCCTTTTTAAGAGTCTCGACAACCTCATCCATATTTTCCAAAATTTTAGGTTGACGATAAGGCAAAAGTGGAATCATAACATGAAAACATTGCTGAAAAATTCTGCAATATATCTTTTTAAAAACACTCATCTCTTTGTCGTCATGCCCGCTATAAGTTATGGAAATTGCAAGTAACACTTCGGCAGGATAGTAGAAAACAAGGCAGAAAGTCCCAAATAATGCAGATACATCACTAAATCTATTGAACAGCAACATCAAGTCGGATAGGAAAAACAACAAACTTCCAAGCATGATGAAAAGGTCTTTGCCAAAATATTTCTTTTCAAATAAGTTGGAAATGCTTTTGCCCAGCATAAAGGAAATAACAAAAGCGTAGACAATGACGATAGGAAGCATGCCATTAAAGTCGTAGATTTTTGGCACCAAAATCACAATAAGCGCCACGCCAAAGATGATTAAAGAAATGAGAAAATCGCGCCAGTGAATTTTGTGAAGTAGTGAATAAGATACAAAGAAAAAGATATGCCCAATCGCAAACAAAATCGCTCCAACAATGAAATAGTCGATAAGTAATATGTCGCCTAGGCACGCAAACACAAGCGCCGTCAGCATGAAATATTTAAACAACCTATTTCGCTCTTTACCCATAAAGAAAGCAAAGATAAAGTTGACCACGCCCAAAACAACAAAAAGCACACTCGCTGTAGTTTTATAGATATATGGTTGATTTTGAAAGACGATATACAAAACATCAAAAGCGATAATCAAAAGTGCAAAGAATAAGTTTGTCCATAAAAGAGTTTTTCGTTTATTCATAATTTACCTCTTTGACATTTTAACACACAATTTTATCATTTTACAAATAAAAATCGAAAAAATTACGCGAAATAAAAAATTTATAAAAACCGAAAATATAATTTACATTTTTGTAGAATTATGGAAATAATTGTTTTGTGATTTTTGTATTTTTGTATATTTTTGTAAACATAGAAATTTTGTTTTAATTTTAGACAATTACAAAATTAAACACAATTTTCAACCAAATAATTTAGTCCAATTTTTAAGCACCACAAAACTCTTTTCTCATCCCCTATTTCTTCAAAATCTTTCGGAGTTTAGAAATGTCAAGTTCGACATCACTATTAGTTAAAAGTATAACATTCGGCTTGCCAACAAAAGCGCTTAAACCGTAATCGTTAAATTCTTCGAAAGCAATCTTTTCAAACGCCTTCTTGTTACGCTTCTTTTGTTTGTCCGTTGTGATTGCGCCATAGTTGTTGTAACTAAGTAGTAGCGCGCGAGTCGTATTCAAAAGAGAAACATGGTCGATGTTGTGCCTACCAAAATACAGTCTTCGTTCAAAATCAAAGATAGTTTTTGAAAGCCCATTTTTCTTTAATTCTTCCACAAATTCTAAAAACAGGTTAAAATTTTGTTCCACCTTTTCATACGCGCAAGCAACCGAAAATTCGACGCAAAAGTTCTTATATTCGTTGTATAACTCAACCGACACGCCATAGCAAGAGGAATTATCCGCTCTAAATTTTTTTAGTGCCATACTTGTTAAAACATTTCGCACAATCGTTCGCACGCACCCTTCACGTTGAGTGACATATTTTGGCGCTTCTTTGTAACTCCAACTGATTTTAAGAAGCGATTTCTGTTCTTCCCACGGCTTTTCGATGACGATCACATTCTCTTTAATAGGCAAACTATTTTCATAGTTAAACCCCTTCTCCCCTGTCTTTTTGAGCCTGCCACACAAAAATTTTTCGTAAGCCTTTTTCACATCATTAAGTGAAATATTTCCAGCGACACAAACAATAGCATTGTTTATCGAAAAATATGTATTTTTATAGTCAACAACATCTTTAGCAGTCAATTTTTCCACGCTTTCTGCACTACCTAAAATAGCATGCTCGGCTATGTTTTTCATATTCGCTTCTCTTCGAATATTCTTCATATACAGCATGAAACTTTGATAGTCATTCGTCTTGCGTTTGGTGGCAATCTCCTGCAAAACCACCTCTTTTTCTTTTTCAAATTCCTCTTCAAAATTTGTGAAATTAGTGAAGCCAGACGTCAAATCATTCATTAAACTTTCAAAGTCTTTTTTGTTGCATAGTCCAACGAATGCCATGTCGCTGACACCTGTCATGGCGTTTTTGTATGGGAAAAAACTTGAATTGTCATATAACTCCTTCTTCGTCAAAACTTCATTAGAGCAATTCACCAAACAATGCTCCGTCAAGTGCGCCAAGCCTTTCTTGTTCTTAGTGTCATTCGCCGAGCCAGCGTCGAACCGAATAGTGACCGCCACCCCTTCAACATCTTTAACACTATTGTAAATAATCTTTAGTCCATATTTTGTTGTTACAATTTTACTCATTTCCAACTCCAATTTAAATTTATTTTTTAATTAATATAAACTTTGTTCTTTTAAAAGTTAATTGGTATAAAATTTTAATAAATCCCAACAAATTTTGCGTGCTTTGCCCGCCGTCACAGTATATATGACCATCAGCCTCACTCTTGCAAGCAAGTTCGGCTTCCGATAATATAGATATATAATACCATAAATTAGAAATATAATTTAAAAAACTCAATTATTTCTACTAAAATTTTATTTCTTTAATTTTGATTGACAAATAAACAAAAAATATCTATAATAAATAAAGATTTTTGATTTTGTAATGATAGTTAATTATCTAAACCAATATCTCAAATCATATTCAAATAAATGTAAATTTGCACTCTCCACTCTTATTCACAACAATATTTATTTTGTCAAAGCACAAAAAACACAACATATGCTGATGTGGCTCAGTTGGTAGAGCAGTTGATTCGTAATCAACAGGTCGCGGGTTCGAGTCCCGCCATCAGCTCCAATGAAAAACCGCACTTGTGCTCATTTTCAAAACAAGTTTGAAAAGCATCGTCTTTCGCTTGTTTTTTTCATTTCACGACCAAACGAAAATCGCACTATGTGGCGATTTTGTCGTGACTTAATAGCATATTCCCTAAATTTTTTAGGGAACAACCACTAGAAAACCTCTCTGAAAAAATACTTGTTTAAGGACAGATGTAAGATTTACAACAATTTTAAAAGCAAAAACACAAAATATGGTGTAGTATTTTATGCATACTACACCATATTTATTTTATTAAACCTCAATTAATTTAAAAATATCAAAAGTATCTGATATTTAATTTATTATAGTAGACATTGTTTAAATAGATATTTCGCTGATTCTACCCTTCTATTGGATGTCAACTTTAAGAGCATTGGCGTATTTTTAAAACGCTTAATCTCTGAAACATCAGTCCCCTGATATCTAGTCCTCTCATAAGTTTGAGGATTTAAAGCAAACGCTATACAAAGAGTTTTTCCTTTGAAAAAGATATTCGCTAATGTTTTTCTACCTTTATACACTCTCACTTGTCTTTTACTTGTAGAAAGATTTACGCCTTCTAATGTTTTTAAAAACTTTTTAATCTCTCTATATTTATCTTTTGTTTCTTGATCTGCTTTTCTGAGTTTAGTAAAGAATGAACGCACTCTTAGATTGCTAAATATCATCGAAGTGTCTGCCTTATTACTAATTTCACTTGCCACAGTTGCTCTATTTTCAGGACTTTTAATAGGTTCTGATATTACAACTTGCTCGACCTGCTGTTTGTTATCTTTTATTTTCTTTCTATTTTTTACCGTAATTATAATTGAAACTATTAACAACAATAAGCATATCCCCGCAAGAACAATTATCGAAACAAATTGCGAAGTTGGTAATGTAAGAGTAAGCAAAAGAGAAAACGGAAGAAAACTATTAATTTTAACATTTGTTAAATTACTCTTGCTTGCCTTTGAAAGTTTCTTTGCTCTTACAATTGCAGAAATAAACCAGATAAGTAGTAATATCAACATAACTGCAAGCACTATTATCAACCAAAGCATATCTTTTTCTTTTGAAACTTCAAGGAAGATAAATTCACCTAAACTATCACAATCAAAAACTGCATATTCGCCTTGTTTTTCATACTCGATTTCTGTAAGCACACTATTCTTGTTTATCAACAAAATATAATTTCCGTCACTATCTGGTAGAAGCATATTGATTTCCAGAGGATAATTTGTATCAACAACATTATCTTGTTCTACTATCTTTAAATTATATCCAGAAACAAAAACTGTATTTTCGTACTCACTAAAATCATAACCAGATAAGTCTGTGATTTCATCAATTTTTAATTGATAATTAGGATTAAAACCATTTTCTGTCGAAACCACTATTCTATCTTTCCTATAATCATCCTGAACTGACAACTCTGCAAAATTAATAGTCATGACGGCAGTAAATGCATTTTCACCGACATATGTCACATTTTGCGCATCATAAACAAGTGTTGCCTCAACATGGTAAATACCAGGTAAACTTGCGACATTATTAGTGTATTCAACTATTACCCCTGCTGGAAGATTTCCGCTTAATGTTAACGAATAAACATCGCCATCAGCAACAAATGTTGCGTCATTTAAAGTTAAACTTCCCGCCTGAATTATCTGTTTTTCAATTGTAAATTCTGCACTAACTATTGTCACATCATAATTGTCATTATTTGCAGATGCGGAAAGCACATATGAGCCGGCGTTTACGCCTGGTTGCTTTATAATGTTCAAACCTAATTCATCTTCAAAAGGTAAATCTTGAATAATATCATAAGCCATTTGATCAATATTAGGCTCGTCGCCACTATAAATTGAAGATTGATTTTGAAGTGTAACTGTTATAGCCATAGGCACTACCGTTAATGTAGCTTTATTGTAAGTTATTTCGTAGTTTGTTTCATCAAGTCCACTCAATGATATCTCATAATCGCCAACTTTTCTTGCTTGTATGCTACTTAAATCATAATTAGTTTCTATTAGCAAAACACCTAAATCTTCAATGCTATCTTCGTTGACTAATCCACTTACACTCACATTAATTTCAGGCAAATTTTCGCCATATGTTATTGAATAATTGTATGGACTAATGACAAGCTCTGCTTTATGGATTTCAAAATTAATAGTAATGCTAGCATCATTAAAGTTGCCTTCTTCTGAATGAGATAAAACTACTGCATAATACTTGCCAGCATCGCTAGGAATTTTCTCCAAAGCCTGACTGTTATCTGTAAAATATTCAACTGTTATCGCCCCTCCATAAGTGGAAGTTGCAACTGGCACAACGGCCTCACCGCCATATACCCAACCTTCTTCAAATAATGCTTGATTTGAAACCGTAACTTTGTTATCATCGGCAGGAGTGATGTTCCATGTTTGAGATAAAGCCATTGTTCCGCCACCGTTCCAAATATAATTTTCGGCATCTAACAAGGATACTTCGACTCTATATTCATCAACACTTATTCCGATATTTCCAGAGACCATATAATAGTCACTATCGAGAGTGTCCTCAAAATTGTAGTATATTTCTTCGCCTGTGTAAGCATAGGACTGACCTGCTGTTAGATTTGGAGCTAATACGCTGTAAGGAGAAACAATCCAAATCACAACTACGCTGTCAGATAGATTGTTTGGAGCAACAAAATCATAGTTTTGTGTATCTCTTAAACTAAACTCAATTTGATAAGTTCCCACATCTCTAACATTCGCAAAATATTGTACATCTCTAACCACACTTGTTGTTATATATACTTCGCCAGAATTTGCAATGCTTAAAATGTTATTATCATAATTAGATATTTTAGCTTGAACAATTTCGCCATGGTTATAAATTTTATTTTCAATAACAGGTATTGCCACTTCCTTAGGAGTAATACTCCAAGTTTGTGTTAAATTAGTTGTACTACTATCTGCCCAAGTATAATTAATATTATTAATTAAAGAAATGACGATTTGATAAGTTCCAGCATCTATGGCACTATCTCCCGACACTATTCTATAATAATCACTATCTTCGCTATCTTCAACTATAAAATTCTTTACAGAACCATCGTAAACAAAGGTTTGTTCCGTCAAGTTAGGCTTTTCAACCAATTGTGGCAAAATATTCCATGCTAACCTTATAGTACTATTAGAACCATTGTCCCACTCATAATTAGCCGTATCTTTAAGTGCAATGTTAACAAAATATCCACCACTATATACATTTCTCGCTTGTAAATATAGATTTTCATTTTCATAAACTAACTCAACATTACTGCCAAGCGCTGTCATATAATTTAGATTAAAATTATTAACTATTTGTTTTATAATCGCACCATGCTGATACTGAGCATTTTCTACATTTGGAGTTTCTAAGGTTTTCCTTTCAATAGTGAAATAGATAGGTTCTGATGTAATACCATTCCAATCTGCCGTTCCTGTTACATACGCAACTACATAATAATTGCCAGCATTTTTTGGAATTCCTCCTACTAATTCACCGCTTTCTGAATAGTAATAATTAAATTCTACTTCGCCATACTTGGCATTTGCAATAGGCTCTTCGAATGTATCTTCATAAATCCAGGTATGATTAAACCAAGAAACACCTTCAAAATCAATAATTCCAACAATATCGCCATCAACCTCTATGGTAATATCGCTTGTAAATTCGTTGTCATTATTTCTTGAAATAGTCCACCTTATGACAACTGATGGATTATCTCCTGTAATAGATCCAGTTGCTGATGACCAAACATAATTGTCTGCATCCTCCAAAGTAAGTGTAACTGAATATTCTCCACCTTCTGTTCCTATCATAGTTATAACGCCGCTTTCATCACTTGTAATAGGGTGTGAACTTGTTAGAACTCTGCTGTACAATGGCTCATAAACCAACCTGTTTTGTCTTTCTTCGCCAGTTGCATCAAAACTTGCCGTTTCCCAACTTGGAGTTGTAACTCTATGTTTTAAAATAATATATGTGAGAGTGAATGTTTCGGCATCACTATTCAAACGATAATTGTCACTTGTTATGGTTACCTCAACGGTGTAAGAGCCGGCCTTATCTGGCATGGATGATGAACCATTTTCTGAATAGTTCCAACTACCATCATTGGATATGCCGTAATATTTATAATTGAATAGTATATCAACATCTCCACTATCACCAGCAACATCTTCTCCTACCAGCCCACCAGAAACCACATTAACTTTTGCACTAGCAAACGGAGTATCTGTATCATATTCTCCATATACATTTGTTTGCCCTTGATAGAACTTTGATGTATCAATTTCAATGTCAATATTACGCTTAATTATTGTCCATTGCCCCGACGAAGAAACAAAGGTATAATTTGTCGCAGTAAGCGTATCAACGCCATTCAAAGTAATACTACCTGCTGGCGTATCTACTCCTAGTCCAACAGAATAACCAACATTATTAAATGATATTTGTTCTAAGCCTTCAATAACTTCCTCATTTTCATTATTGACAAAACCAGAGATTACATAACTATTTGATGGCTCATTTCCGTATTGAATAGTAATATCATTTGCTTTCACTGTAAGTTCAACTTTATTAATCGTAAATGCGTCTATATTTGAACCTGTTTGCCAAGTTACAAAATAATTTGGATTATCGTAAGTATAGTTGATATCATATGAACCAGCATTGTAAACGGAAGCATTTTCAATGGTCAAAATAACATTAAGATTATCGTCTTCATATATACCAACCTCACTTACAACCTCAAAACCAATATTTAATAAAGAAGAAACAGTTGGTTTAGCACCAGAATAATATGCACTTTGCTTTTTAATTGCAAGTGTAATTTCTCTTTCAATCACATTAAGCGTTCCAGTAGTAAAGGTAATATCATAGTTTCTTGAAGTAATATTTTCACTTTCAAAAGTTATATCATATTCTCCAATTCCATCGCCTATCTCATATTCTGTCACAGCAGTAGGAATACCATTATTAAAGATGTTAGGAGTATTTTCATTTTCGCCTTCAATAAAGCCATCATATACTATTTCAAACTCTTCATGTTCATAACCATAATTGATGGTCTGATTTCGGATGGAAATGCTAAGAGGAATTTCATTAATTGTAAATTCGCCTTTTGTCCAAGCAATGACATTATAGTTTTTATTATCATAAGTGCCAGTAATTTCATATGTGCCAGCATTAATGCTATTTTCAGGTATACTTAGCACAACATTTAAATCATCCATTTCACCATTGACATTTTCGCAAAGTCCATTTGTGCTATTTATATACCAGTTTTGAGGATTTGAACTGTCCCCCATGACATTATTGACTGTTGGCAATTTTCCGCTATAATCAGCAGACTGATCTTCAATTACAATAGATATTGATCTAGCGTATATTGTAAGCTCTGCTCCTGCTTCATAGTTAATTTGATAATTTCCTGCCTCGTCCTCATCAACTATTTGTGCAACTACATCATACACGCCAACTTCCCAAGGCTCTACTGTTGTTCCATTTTCACCACCATAAGTTTCAGAAGAGTAAAGAGTGGTAATCTCTAAATCAACACCTTCGGTAGAAATAGAAGCGATAACTCCGTGACGCTGTCCATCATACTCATAAGAATTTCCAGTTATTCTAATATAAATTGGTCTACGCGTAATCGAATAAGCACCTTCGCCGTTTATAACTTCAATTATATTGTAATTTTCATTGATATCAATAGGCTTGACATCATAGGTTCCAACATCCAAATCAGTTGTAAGAGTTATTAAACTTTCATCGCTATAAACGCCAAGTGAGTAAATATCTTCTGGAAGCACATCTAAAAGCCCACCGCTTGTAATTGCAGAATAAGTGTTGGCAGGAAGATTTGTCAACCCTTCGCCATATGTTCTTGAAATAGGCGTGATAGTGATTTCAATTTGACGCGGAACAACATTGATAATACCCTCCTCATAGGATATATCATAGTCATTGGAAGTAAATCCTGAGAATGTCAAGGTATACTCTCCAACACCACTCTCCCCTGCTAAATAGTCATTTGTAGAGAAAACAGGCGTTCCGTTTAAAACGCTAGAATTTTCACTGCCAGCAAACTCACTTCCACCTGCTGGTATGATAATATAATCAGATAAATCTTGTGTTATATTATTACCATATTCAATCTCAGTTGAAGCAGTTAAAACCAGCGATTTCTTTGTGATAGAAACATGGAATTCTCCATATTCAGGATTATGGTTATCAATCGAAATCATAAATTCAATATCATATTCCCCAACATGTTGAAGTGTTAAAGTGGAAATATAATCATTAGAGTTGTCATCAGTTTTAATGCGATAACTCCATGTAGGACTGCCTGCTTCTTCTACATAAACCAAATTTGGCAAAGATGAAACAACGCTATGTTGAGTAGCATCATATATTCCAGAGTATCCTTCAACTTCGCCTTGCAAAGTTATGTCAGCATTTTCAATAGTATAGTTTTTAGATAAAACAAGTTCGCTTGCAAATTGATAGTTTTTGTCATCAATTTCGCTTAACTTAACTGATATCTCATAAGTTCCAGCGTTTCTGAAAATCTCATCAATTCCATTTTGAGTTATTCTGTCAATGCTTAAATTGTGAGTTAAAGCATCCTCTCCAACATATGTTGCAAAGACAAGAGAATTCGACTGAACTTGACCATTGTAGGTGAAATAATTTTCATCTGTGTAGTTCCAACTTATTTCCGTTATAGTAGCTTTAACAATTTCAAAACTTTTTGTGACATCACCTATTAACTCGTAATTTCTTTTTTCAATATTTGAAATCAAACTTGCCTCAAATGTATACAAACCGACATTTACAAATTCGCTTTCTCCTTCGATAATTGCAATATTTAAAATTCCGTCATTGTCAGCATCATCGTCTGCTGGCACGTATTTTGCAACGATACCATTATTGATTGCTTGATTTTCACTGTTATAAATAAAGGTATCTTTATTTGTTGTCCAAACAACTTCAACTTGTTTTCTGTAAATTTCAAAAGTTGCAGAAATCTCCGCAAAAGAATAGTTAATAGCACTTTCACTACCAGCCGTCAACATCGCAGTAACTTTGTAATTCCCAACATCAATAGGAGCAACTTCACTTTGAGTATATTCAGTTTTGTCTATGCCCTCATAAATATAAGTAAAAGCTATTTGTTCGTCGTTATAACTCCAATCAGGCTCAGCCACTGCACCCACGACATCGCCTAAATATAAATTATTGCCGTCATATTCAAAAGACTGCCCGTCTATATCGATTGAAGCGGTAATTTCTTTTTGAACCACCGTTAAAACGCCAGCGTTTATGCTAAGTGTATAGTTTTGAATGCTTGCACTTACCACACTCTCCTCTCCATAGGTTGAAAGGTAAATGTAATAATCACCAAAAGCATTGTCGCCTTGAACATAATTAGAACTATAAACAAAGTTCAATCCGATATTTTCAATGGTGTCATCACCTTTTAACTCTTCTTGGTTATAAGATAAATAACTAGCATCATTGTAACTATCAGTAGGATCAGCATCGCCATATACAATTTCAGCATTTTTGATTGTGATACTCAAAGACGCACGCGAAATCGCAAAACTTGCTGTTGTAACAGGCAATAAATAATTTTTAAAGGCATCTGCGTCTTCTTTTATTTTCGCTTCAACTTGATAAGTTCCAGCATTGATTGGTGCAACCTCGCTTTGACTATATTCTGTTCCACTTATACCAACATAACTATAAGTAAATTCAATTATATCACTTAGATAAGTCCAACTTGGAGTCGCAGTTGCACCTGCAACACTACCACGATAGATATTGTCGTTATCATAAACAAAAGTTTGACCGGCGATATCGATAGTAGCGCTAATTTGCTTTTTGTTTACCACCAAATCCCCTCTATTAATGGTTAGGTTATAGTTGTCCAACAAAACTTGCTCAGTTTGTTCATCGCCATAAGAAGATAAATAAATATAATAATCTCCTAGCGCATCATCTCCCTGAACATAATTAGTTGCATAGATAAACATAATACCAAGATCGTCAATGGCATCTCCATTTTTTAATTGTCCTTCTTCGTATGTGATATAACTTGTTCCACTATAAAGAATGGTAGGGTCAGCATCACCATATTCTAACTCGTCAGAATTAATTGTAATAGAAAGAGGCGCTCTTGTTATCTCAAAGTTCACTATTGTTTCATTTATTTCATAATTCTCATGTTCTAAAATTGCTTCTACACTATATAGTCCTACATTAACAGGCGATTTAGTGTCATTATATCCACCTTCATCTCTACTTGTGTAATTAAAAGTGAAATCACTCCCTGTTAAAGTATCATAACCATCTCCGGCAAGATTAGAAATATCAGAATCAGCAATAAAAGCATCAACAAAACCACCATAAACACTATCACTTACAGTAATGTTAACAGATACAGTTCTCTTTAAAATTGTGTAATATATCTCGGCTGTCATTCTGTCATAATTTCCAGACGCTTCAATAGTCACGCTTATTTTGTAATCTCCCGCATCAACAGGTTGTGCATCTAAGAGTGTTTCACTTGCTCCATCAATCTTATAATAATTTACTGAAAATGGAGCACTATTTGGATTGTAACCGATTTGATAAGAATAACTATTTCCGTATACAATTTGATTTAACTCATCAAGTTCTGGTATTTCAAGAAGCATATTGAATTGCGTTTGCGTTATTTCATACCATAATCGGATTGTTTTTCCATTATCGACAATAACATCATTGCTATTATAGTTATACCATTCATAATTATCAGCATCACTCAATTCCAAAACCATGTAAAAGACTTGATTTGCTGAAACAATACTCTCTAAATCCACAGGCTCAAAAGAGGAATTTAAGTATTTATTTTCTGCAAAATCATAAAGTCCCTCTTCTGAATTTTTAATTATAAGTTCAATAGGACTTCCTGTGTGTGGCATACGCCTGTCATTGATAATCTCATTACCCTCTATTTCTGGTTCACTGACAATTAACGAGACATCTATCTTTGCTTTTAATATCTCAAACGCCTCTTCGCTGTCATTCAAAACATAGTTTATAGCATCTTCATCAGTGCCATCAACTAATGATAAGGTAAGTTTTGCCGTGTAATTTCCAGCATTTATATGCTCTTCATCAATCGATACTGTGATACTGTATAACTCTTCATCTTCACCAAACCACCCTTCAACGGTAGGAGTTGGTTGTTTTGCCGTTCCGTCATATTCAAATTCCAAATCACCCCAGTCTACAACTAGCGTGGCTTCTGAAATAGTAAACTCTGTTGTTGCTCCAACAACATCAGCATTTGTGTTATATAACTCATAATTCATAGTTTCATTATTACTTTGCAAAACAAGTTCAGTGGAATACTGTCCAACATTTTTCCCAGTTAAAGTAAAACTATAAGAATATATGTTCATTTCATTTGCAATTAAAAAGTCTGTCACTTCATATGTTGGTGTTTGGTTCTGCCCATTATATTCAAGCGAAGTATCTAGCCAAGTAACATAAAGCGGTGCTTTTGTTATATTGAAATTGATTTGTGTGCTTGACAACGAATAATTCACATTGCCACCATCTTTTCTTGTTATGGACAAAGTGGCGGTGTAATCCGTTCCCACATTTACCTCACCACCTGAAACAGAAGTGGTGTAGTTGCCAGAGGTTGCATTAGAGTCACTTCCAAGCCAGCCTGTTATTGAAGCAGTTGGAATTATCTCGCGACCAGTATAAACAAAAATTGTTTCTCCCCAATCAACATTTAAAATCGCCTTATTTATCGACCAAACCAATGTCAATGTTTCAACCTCGTCAGTATCTGCTGTCCCCGACCATTTATAGTTGTCAGCATCAAGAATGGAAATGGAAACATTATAAGAACGAGCATCAGTTGCCGATAAAACCAAATTATCTAATGACAAGCCAATCTCTTGCATATCTAAGCCAATCTGAACAGTCATATCTGTCGTGACGCCGAGTAAAGATAAATCAAGTTGTTGTTCATAACTTGTATATTCCGTGCTTGCACTTAGAGTAGGCTTAGTAAGACTTGCCTTTTCTATAATCCAGGTATATGTTTTATCTGAAACTGTGTCATCAGACCATATATAGTTAGCACTAACTAATTTTAATGTTAAATTATAAGTTCCAGCATATGTCTCCGTTAAGTTTATATTTGTAGAAGAAATTTCATATTGCACTGTTGTGTTCTCAGCATCAATCGTCATACTCACAGCATCATAACCAGTGATGTAGTTTGTCTTTTCTTCTTCGTTATAAATATCAGAATTATGATTTAAAGTAGGGATTTCAACTGTCTTTTGTCTAATTTCAAACTTGCATGAAGCACCAGCGCTTGAATAATTTACTGTTTCCTCAACTGAAACCACAACAAAATACTCTCCCGCGTCAGTTGGATTTTCATCTCCAAGGTTTTCACCTAACTCATTGCCATCTGCCTTGTAATAGGTTATTGTCGGCTCATCTACTTGGTAAAAATGAGCAGAGTAGGATGGAGAAAAAGTAAGCCCACTTTCAACATATTCCCAACCAGCCTCAAATTCTTCTAAATTAGTTATTGTAACCTCATTTTCTGCTTGATTGATTATCCATTCAAACACCAAATCCTCAGTCGTCGAATCCGCCCAAGCATAGTTATCTCCAATGGATAATGTTACAACATAACCGCCATTCTCTATGACATTTGTAACAAAGAATGATATCGAATTTTCATCAATCTCATAATAAGCGCCATTTTTCTCTTCCGTTGAATAAACAACGTCATCCGTTGATGAGAACACAAAACTCATCCTTGATGCATCAAAACTAGACAAAACTTTTTCTTGCACAACACTTTCTTGTCCGCTACCTTGATAAGTGAGTGCTGTTTCGTCTAGATTTGGAGATATATCAATTGGCTTACGAGTGATTGTTAGATTTATATCAATA
The DNA here is from genome assembly GCA_944377825.1 of uncultured Clostridia bacterium. GTDB lineage: Bacteria > Bacillota > Clostridia > Christensenellales > UBA1242 > Caccovivens. The sequence goes on from CALWGA010000018.1 coordinate 29,067, forward strand.
GTGCCATCGTTATAATTTTCTGTTCCCTCAACAACTATTCTTACCGTGTAGAGCCCAACATTTATAGGGAAATATTCCTCTTCACCGAGGAATGTGCCATCGTAAGAATAATCATTACTTCCAATCAAGTTTTCGCCCTGATAGTATGCTACACTATAATTCGTTTGCAAATCAAACTTAGTTGTAAAAGAAGGATTTGTTTTATTTATGTTTTCTTCATCATATTGCCAAGTATAGTCCTCAGCATTTAATGTATTGTCAGAAATTCTTATATAAAAAAGTGTATCAGTCGTTGTTGTATCACTGTAATTGCCTCCCGCAGGAATATAGGCATACACTCGATATTCTCCTACCGATGTAGGAACATTTCTATTTAAGTCATCTCGTGAAAAACTGAATGTTCCGTCTGCTGACTGACCATAATAATAATATATTATAGAAGACGAACTGACATTTCCTGGATTGTTAGTTACATGAGGCGTGCTTGCAGTATCTCCATAATACCAAGAACTGATAGAAACAGTTGAACTATAACTAGCAGGTTTAATCTCCCATTGTAAAGTTATAGGATCAGAAAAACCTCCTGTCCATATATAATCATCTGTCAAAATCACATTTACAATATAAATACCTGCATTAATAGCAGAAAGTTCGCCAGTATCTTCATCAATTGTCATCCCCTGAGCACTTTCTGGCGCGATCTCAATGGTCATTCTTTGAGAATTATAATAATTTATAGTTAAAGAATGCGTTTGCTCCTCAGGGTCCTCATCTTCTATATAAGTGAAATCATGTGCTGGCAAAGATACCCTAGTTATCTCCATTTGCTCAACTTCAACAGGAATCTCAGAAGATGCAGTGGCTGTAACTCCATTTTCGCTATATCCTATTTGCACATATTCATCACCAACATGCAATCTATTATCGTCACCTTGATAAATAACATAAAAATGATTGTCAACTGTAATTAACCCTGCATGCTCAAATTGCACCATGATGGTCAAACCTGTTGTATTGAAAGTGTCTTGTGCAAAATAATATCTGTTGTAACTGCCTCTCATGACTGAAACGCTGATAGGAGTGTCAGGAGTTACAACAACATCAAAATCAGCAGTTATCTCTTCATTTCCTTGAACTTCAACGGTACAAGTACGAACAACAGTTTCTGTTTCCAGAGCGACACTATCAGTAAACAAATCTCCTGTAATTGAGTAATATCTTGGGTCAAGTTCCTCAGGCTCGCCATTGTCATTATAGTAAGCATAAACTGTCAAATACTCAGTCAAATCACTTAAATAAGTAGTTGAATAAATGGCTTCGCTTGGCTGTTCAAACTCAGCTGTAATTCTAACCAACTCTCTTTCTATCGCATTAACAACAAAATTACCCGTGGCGTTTTGGTATGAAACTGTGATATTATTATCGCCTACACTTAATTCGCCAGAAGATGGTCCTTGAAGAGTATAACCATTCTCGCCTGTCGCATCAAAAGAAATTGGTGCCGAATTATTAAATGGAGAACCATCGTTATTTACTCCTGTTACCTCTATATATTGATTTAAATCATTAACCAAATAACTTTCAAATATGTCTACTTCATCAAGGCTTGAAGTATTGATTTCCAACTGTTGAAGATATACTGCGGTCGCATTTATCATAAAAACCGTAGAAAAATCATTGTATGTCAAAGTTACTTCATTAACATTACCTTCAAAAAAAGTTTCACTATTCATTGAAAGCGTATAACCGCTTGTTATAGCCTCACTTTCACCAGAAGAATAATTAACCGTAAGTGATAGATATTCTCCATCAATCAAATCTTGTTCATCCATTGATGTGAATATTCCAGCAACACCATACTCGTTAGTTTTTGAATAATCCACATTCACCTCAATAGATGTGATTTCTCCTTCAACATAAGGTTCTGCATCATATTCGCTTGCTTGTGCATAAACACATTTTGTTTCTAAAATATTTTTAGAATTATTAACAAAAATTCCTACAACCAAGGTCGCTAACGCAAAAATAAGGATAGCAATTCCCCCCTCCCACTTTACAAGGATTTATTTTATAAATTTTCATATCATTCCTCTCTTTAGTATAAGTATAATATTTTTGTTAAATTTTGTCAAATAAAAAATAATAAATTTTTCATAACAATTTTGTGCATTTTGAAGATAAATATCAATTTTTATCCATTTTATTTACTATAATTTTTACAAAAATAAAGTAAAAACGATAACGTTGCTAGAAATTACAAGATTTTTAAAAATTATACTATTATTTAGACAATCTTCAATAATTATATAGGTCGTAATATTAAAAATTTTAAATCTAGAGTGTTTTTTAAATCAAATCTCAAATAATATAAAAGTTGCAGTAGCAATGTTAAATTTTAGTAAATTCCTATCGAATTATAATAATTAACTTGCAATAAATAAAAATATTGTAAATCCTTGCATTTACAAACAAATTATGTTATACTTATTAAGCATAAAAGCAAACATTGTATATAATCTTTTTCGACCTCGTAGTAAAACAGGATATTACTTCGACCTCCTAAGTCGACATTCTGGGTTCGAGTCCCGGCGGGGTCACCAAAAAAAATAATTAAGAATAGTAGGTTTATTCCTACTATTCTTATTTTGATATGTTAAGATTGAAATATATTTGTTGATGAATTTTTATATAATATTTTTAAACTTAAATAATTTTGTCGGTTATATTATAATCTTTGAAAAAATATTTAAAAGGGGTCTTAAAATTTTAACTATTTACTAAAATATCAACTTATTAAGATACCAACAAATCAAAGTATATTTTATAAATAATAGCAAAAACAAAATCATCTATTTTCATCGACCATTTACTATCTGTTTTTTTACTATTTTCATACTTATAATTTAATTGCTTATTTTAAAGGTATAAACCTTAATAATCGTAATTTAGTTTAAAAAATATTACTTGTAATATGCGGTAGCAAGTTGATCGCAACGATTATTTAAAATGTTGTCGCTGTGACCTTTGACTTTAATAAACTCAACATCTCTTGCGCTAACTATGGTTGAAAGTTCTTTCCAAAGGTCGCTATTTAAAACTTCACTACCTCCTGCCGTTCGCCAGCCATTTCTTTTCCAATTTGTTAGCCAATTTTGATTGAAGGCATTAACAACATATGCGCTGTCACTATAAACTTTCACCTTTGCATTTTCTGCTGTCTTTTCTAAGCCTACAATAACCGCCATAAGTTCCATTCTATTATTTGTGGTTTCATCTTCACCACCTGAAAACTCCTCTGCCTCGCCATTAGGCTTAATGTAAATCCCGCCATAGCCACCCTTTCCAGGATTGCCAGAGCACGCGCCGTCAGTGTAGACAACATCGCACTCTTCCGCATACTTGCTGTAATCGATAGCATCTGCCTTTTCATCTTCAAAGTAGAGTTCCTTCGCAATTTCTTCAAGTTCCTTGTCTTGCTTGCCAAAGTCTTGGATAATCTTCACGCCGTCACCGGACTTTCTCGGAAAGATATGAAAATGTAAATGCATAACCGCCTGTTCAGCACTTTTGCCATTGTTGTTGAAAGCGTTGTAACCCTCAAAACCACAATCGTTCACAAAGTGATTACCAATCTTTCTCACGCTAGCCATGATTTTGCCAAGCGTTCTATCAGGGCAGTCAATCATGTTATCGTAATGCTTTTTTGGAATAACCAGTGTGTGTCCATAGACATCATTAGCAATATCCAAAAACGCATAGACATTCTCATCTTCATAGATTTTATATGACGGCACTTCCCCTTTCACAATCTTGCAAAACAAACAATCTTTCATAAAAACTCCTTTAACATTCATATTTTAACAAAAAATGAAACAACAAATCAAACAATTTAGAACACTTTTAAAAATCTTGTTTCACAATGGAATATAAACAAAATATAGTGTAATACGCATTGCATAATACACTATATTTTGTATTCATCTTAACATTTGTATTCTAAAATTCTATCCACCACTCTTCACTTGAAGGCTCCGCCTTCCCTTCATTTAAAAATTTTTGATTCTTCTTCACTCAAACCAACAACGTCCTACTTTCATAATCTCTAAATTAATTTTTTATTTTCGTATAGGCGGGCTTCGCCCAACTTAGAAAATTAAAAATCACCTACAGGGAAGAGGACTAGGAAGAGAAACCAACGGAGTAGCGGTTAGAAGAACTCGTTTTCCGTGCCCGCGTTAAGTGTAGTTGGTGTCTGTCCTAAACACATGCATACTCCGTCACCTTAATCGTGAACTGCACACCGAGAAAGTTTAAGTTTGGCTTTTTCTGCGTTACATCTCCGTCTATGCTTAGGCAGACGATGTTGTTAATGTTTGTGCCTAGGT
>CALWGA010000019.1 GCA_944377825.1 uncultured Clostridia bacterium
CTTGGCAAGATTGGTGGAAAAGTCCAAACTGCACAATAACCCAATTTATTGGCGAAGATAATGTTTATTTTTACACCCTTGCTCAAAACGGACTTTGGCTTGCTATTCAAGACAAAAAATCTGTGACCCCACTTGCAAACAATCTTCAAATTTCAACAGTCATTGCAATCAAGCATCTTCTTGTTGGAAATGTTAAGGCAAGCTCAAGCGGAAGCACAAAGTCTCCAACCGCTGACAATCTTTTGGAATACTACACAGTTGATCAATTGAGAACACACTTTTTAAGCCAAAATCTTGACACTCTTGCTGTAAATTTCAAATCAAAAGTGTTTAACCCTGAAGACTTTGAAAAATGTGGAGATCCTGTTGTTGCACAAGGGAATATTTTAACAAATGTGTTTAACAGAATAATTCGTTCTGTGTTTTACAGCTTGCAAACTTATTTTGGTGGAAAACTTCCAAAAAATAGACCTGATGAAAAGTTTGTTAAAATGGCAAACGAACTTCAAAACAATTATGTAAATAAAATGAAAGATATTAAACTTAATGAAATAATGCCGCTTCTTGATGCTTATTTTAGAAAAGTAAATCTAAACTGGGCAGAGAAATCAAAAACAGATGACAACTCTATACGGTCACAACTTATTGCAGATTCAATTCATGCAATAAAAACAGGAGTGCTTCTTTTACACCCAATTGCTCCAAAATCTTGCGAACTTGTCAGAGAATATATAAATGCAGACGAGAAAATATATGATTGGGACAACAGCGAAAAAACTTTTGCAGAAATATATCCAGAAGTTGACTCCTTTAAATTTATTATGCCAAGATTTGACTTCTTCAAAAAGCACGAGTCACAACTAAAATAATTTAATTTCAAATTTAATTTTTAAAATTCAGCAGGGCATGTTTTGATTATGATATAAAGCGTGGGGAATATGGTAGCAAAAGAAATAAAAGGGGAAAAATAATGGCAACTCAAATAATATTCCGTTCAACTGGGATTAGCACCGCTCTGCCATAATTTGTTATTCATTATAATGCAAAGTTTTTTTTGATAATACGAAAAGAAACCATAGACTGATTTTTGTCTATGGTTTCTTTTATTATTCCGCTAGTTTCAAAAGTAAGTGACTAAAATTGCTTCTTTTTTAATAATTTAAAAATTAAGATTAGTTAGTGCGTTCCAGGTGTTATTGCCAACTAGGCCGTCAACTGTGAGACCGTTTGCGCTTTGAAAGTTGCGCACAGCGCTTAAGGTTCGACTGCCGAAGATGCCGTCAATTCCGCCGACTGGATAGAGATTGCTCTCTAAGAGTTGCTGTAAAAATGTGACGTATGCACCGCGGTCGCCTTCTCTTAAAAGTGGATATGGCGAGAGATTTAAAAGCGTTCGCCATGTGTTTGTGCCGACAAGTCCGTCGACCGAAAGCGAGTTATTTCGTTGAAAATCACGAACCGCATTGAGCGTGCGACTACCGAAGATGCCGTCGACTGAAAGATTGTAGCCATATTGATTTAAGATGAATTGAAGAAGATAGACAAAGTTACCCTGACTTCCCGAGCGGAGAAGTGGATAGTTGTTCAAATTGTCGCGCGGAATGTATGAAACGCCTAGATAGTTGCACACGCCATGGCACGCTTCTTCGCCGACCTCTGTTTGAAAGAGCGGATTAATCATAAGGCGGGCTTCGCGCAAGTTGGTCATAAAGCCCGCTTCAATCAAACTTGACACGCAGTTGACATTCGAAAGCACGCCAACATCCAGCGTTTTCACACCACGACCTGTCTGCGACGTTCCGCCGATGAGTTCGGCATACAAATTTTCGGCGAGATTTCGACTTTGAGTTGCCTTTGGATTTTGTGGCGAGTAATACACCTCTAAGCCTGAGGCATTATTAAACGTATCGCCATAGGCGTTGTAGGCGAAAGTGACAAGCAGGGTCAAGTTTTGCGAATTTATCCTTCTTATCCTTTCGTTTATCGAAACATCTTGCAGTTCTGGTTTGACGTCATACACCGAAAAGTCCTGACGCATACACGCCTCTATGAACTTATTTTTAGCCGCGCGGTTGAACTCGTTTTCATATATCTGCCTATTTAACCCTGGCACAACAGGCGTTCGTTTGCCCAGCGTTGGCGGATTGACGCCATGCTCGTCGTTTGCGCCTATGTAATAATCAGAATTAGCCATAAAAACTCCTTTACATGATTTTTGTATGAGTTTCGCCTATTTATTGACACAAAAAATCGTGAAAAATGATGATTTTGGTTATTATTGCAAAATTTGCGTTAAATTTTCAAAAACTTGTTTTAATTTTTGCTATGTTTATGATATTATATATATATGGAAAGAGGTTTAAGAAAAGGAAAGTTTGCTAAAATCGCATTTCTTGTAAGCATGCTTATGCTTCTTCTTTTTTCGCTTTCTGGCTGTGGCACAACGATAGACGACTATGTGCCAGAGTTTAACAGTCGATATTATATCAACAACTACGAAGTGAATATCGTTATTGGTGAAGATAATAAGTATGAAATAAACGAGAAAATAACAGCAACTTTCTTTAATAATGTAAACGGCATTATACGCACTTTGCCTATCGAACAGACTATCGGCGTGCCGAACGAAAACGGCAAAAGGTCAATTAAAAACTATGAATTTGAAATTTCTAATTTTCACATGAATAACGATGACGGGGCATATGTGGAAGAGGGGTACTCAGGCGACTATTCCATGAAAGCGTATTACCTCCACCTTCCATATAGCATGGGCGGAATGCCAGCGGAAGGCGAAGAGTTTGACAGTTATACCTTTGATTTTTCTTACACCTATGATTTAGGACTTGATAGGGACACAAGCAAGGACTTTGTCTATTTTAATATCATTGGTTCAAGTGTAGATACGCATATTGGCAATGTCGATTTTTCTATTACCTTCCCTAAGGAAGTAACGGAAGAATATCGCGATAAACTTATCTTCTATGCAGGACGTTATGGGCAGAACACAGAAGGAACGGAAGTTGAATATACCTACAACAATGAAAACGGCAGATACATTTTGGAAGGTTCTTACTCTGCTCACTCTGAATATATTTACGATTTTTACAGCTATGGCGAGTATGTTGCACCTGTTGCGCTATACTACGGCGAAGCGCTGACGGTGTATCAACCACTTAGTGAGGGATATTTTGATGTTTCACGAAGTTATACTTTTGATATTGTTCTGCTTGTCATCTTGCTTGCACTCATCATCGTTTTGATAGTCTTTTATGTTATGCATAGGCGCAAACATGATATTATCGATGTTGTCGAGTTCAAAGCGCCAGACGGCTTGACGCCAACCGAGGCAGGATACATCATCGATAGGACGGTTTCAGGCGACGACATAACCTCGCTTATCGTCTACTGGGCGTCAAAGGGATATGTGGAAATTCAAGAAAAGGAAAAGAAAATTTACATCAAAAAGTTGAAGAATTTGGGAAACGCCAAAGAGCATGAACGCCTTTTCTTTAACGCGATATTCACATCCGACCAGCCTATTGACACCTCAACTCTTAAGTCAGTAAGCCCATTCATCGGGCAGAAGATTTCAAATTCTATCAAAAAAGAAGGCAAAAAATATTTCAATCCGTCAGTGGATAGGTATTATCACTTAACGCTTATTGCCGTTTTGGTGGCAATGGTTCTCACAATAATACGAATTGACCTTCAAAGTTTAAATTACCTATTTATGTTCCTAAAGATTTTGCTTGCGGTTGTGGGCGTGGCGCTCTTATGGCGACTTCCTAACATCGAAAAATATAAACACAAGCAAAAAGCGAAAAAGTTTTGGGCGAAGAAGATAATTTTGCTCGTTTTATATGTCGCGTGCTATATAGGGATAATTTTGATGAGCGAAAGTTATTGCGACCCATTCTTTATGCGAATCTTCATTCCACTTGTGCCGATTGCGCTCTTCTTCATCTATCCATATTTCGAACAATACACAGCAAAAGGGCGTGAATATCTCGGCAGACTCCGCGGTCTTAAGCAATACATCGAAGTGGCGGAAAAGGATATGATGGAGGCAATGATCAAAGAGAATCCAACCCTCTTCTATGACGTTCTGCCTTACGCCTATGTGCTTGGTGTCAGCGATGTGTATATGAAGAAATTTGAGAGTATTCCGCTTGAAAGTCCAACATGGCTTGTCACTGACAACATCCTTTCGCTTTACATGACCATCTGGCTGATGAACAGAAGCATGGCAACTCTCGGCGTGCTTGTCGGTCAAACCATGGCGAGTGCGTTGGTGAAAGAGATAGCAAAGATTGCCACAGCGGCCACAATCTCCAACATCGGTGGCGGTGGCGGAGGAGGTTTCTCTGGTGGCGGTGCTGGTGGCGGTGGTGTCGGCACATTTTAAAGTGTGTTATAAATAAAGGAGGGAAAATGAAAAAGGGTTGGAAAATTGCAGGAGTTAGTTTGTTGCTTGTAATTCTACTTGTTTTAGTCGTGTTACTAAGCTATGTTGCCTATCTGTCGGTAGGTTACTATCGAATTAAAGACAATCTAGAAGTGGCGGTGAATAATAACACCGAAGAAGTGGTGGAACTAAATAAGACGTATTCCATTTCCACATACAATATCGGCTTTGGTGCGTATTCACATAATTTTTCCTTCTTTATGGACAGTGGCGAGATGCTTGACGGCACAAAGGTGTCGGGCGATAGGTCGCGTGCAAGCAGTGAAGAAGTTGTTTTATACAACACAAACGGCGCAATAGAAACCATTCAAAATCTCAACACAGATTTTTCCTTTTTTCAAGAGGTGGACATAAAGGCGGACAGAAGCCACTTTGTCAATCAATATGAAATGATAAGTGAAAGCTTTTCAGCTTATTCAAACAGTTTTGTGGAGAACATGCACACACGCTATCTATGTTACCCTTTCAACGAACCTATCGGGAGTATAAAATCGGGGCAGGTTACTCTTTCTAAGTATAAGATTGACAAAAGCGTTCGCCGTTCCTTCCCGATTGATGAAAGTTTCATTCAAAAATTCTTTGATCTTGACAGATGTTTTGAAGTTAATTATCTTCCAATTCAAAATTCAGACAAGCAACTTGTGCTTATCAATTTACATATGAGTGCGTATGATGAGGGAGGCAAGATAAGGGCGAAGCAACTTGACATGCTTTTAACTTTTATGCAGGGAGAATATAACAAAGGTAACTATGTGATTGCAGGAGGCGATTGGAATCACGATATAGCAAACAGTATAAATAGTTTTTCTTCTCAGCAAAAAGTTCCTGATTGGGTGAAGGCAATTAGCGAAGAGGAACTTCCAGAGCATTTTTCCTTTGCACAAGATACGAGTGTGGCAACTTGTCGTTCCACAGACATGCCTTATGAAAAGGGTGTCAACTATACCGTTGTTTTGGATGGATTTTTAGTTTCAGATAATATACAAATTGACAGCATAGAAAACATCGACACAGATTTTAAATATTCTGACCACAATCCAGCCTATATGACATTTACCTTACTTCAAGAGGAAGAAACAGGAGAAATAATTGAATAAAAAATTAAATAAAATATTAAATTAAAAAAATAATTAATATTATATATAAAAAACAAATACATTAAAATAAAATTTTATTTATAAATCTATTTGAAATATTTTTCTGTATTATAAAAAGCAATTTTAATAAATTATTTTAATTCTTTATAAAAAACACAAAAAAATAGCAAAAAATTCAATTTTTTTGCTATTTTTAATATATCTTTTTACATTTTTTATTTAACAAATATTTTTTATTTAATTTAAAAATTAATTTAAAAAGACTTGTTATGTTTAACTATTAAAATTTAAACCCAAATTTTAATAGCAAAATTTTATTCCTTATATTCTCTTGGGAAAACAATCAAATATCTTCTTGGCTCTTCGCCTTTACTCATGGTGGTCACTCTGTCGTCATTTTGAAGAGCGGTGTGGATGACCTTTCTTTCGCTGGCGTCCATAGGTTCAAACTTATAATATCTTCCACTTTTCGCCACCTTGTTTGCAATGCGCTCAGCAAGTGCCTTCAAGGTCT
>CALWGA010000020.1 GCA_944377825.1 uncultured Clostridia bacterium
ACGCAGAAAAAGCCAAACTTAAACTTTCTCGGTGTGCAGTTCACGATCACTGTTTCGGAATATGGATGTGTTTAAAACAAAAATTTCTTTTGTTTTAAATGGTGAAGAGTGTAAACAAGTGAAGAACAAAAAGTGAAGGCGAGTCAGTGGCTCGCGGTGAAGAGTTGTGGATGATTTTATATAGTGAAGAGTGAATGGAAGGCCCTGTCTTTCATTCACTCTTTAAATTTTTATCAAAAACTTTGGCTAGATGCTTGACAATTTTACTTTTAATGTGCTAATATATCATTGTGAAAATTTGTGGTTTTGCAGGTTTTTGCGTTACCGCATGTGTCGGGTTTTAGAAGTGTGTTTTAAAAAATACAAATTTTGATGTAATTTCACTCAAAATTAGTGCTAAGCACCACCTAGGACGACAGCGAGTCTGATGAAGGGAGGGATAAGAAATGTTTGCTATTGTTCAAACTGGTGGAAAGCAATATAACGTGACCGAAGGCGACATTATCAAAGTGGAAAAACTTTCTAACGCTGTTGGCGATAAGGTAAGTTTGGAAGTTTTGCTTGTGTCTGACGGAAAGAAAACTGTTGCCGGAACACCAACCGTTAAGGGTGCAGAAGTGACTGCGGAAGTTCTTTCTCATGGCAAGGGTGACAAGATTGTTGTCTATAAATACAAGCCAAAGAAGAATGAAAGAAAGAAGCAAGGTCACAGACAACCTTGGACAGAACTCAAGATTGCTTCAATCAAGATGTAATTATGACCAAGATTGTGATTTATAAGTCTAAAAACCATATTGTTGGATTTGAAATCTCTGGGCATACCGGCTATGCGGAAGAAGGGAGCGACATTGTTTGCAGTGCGATTTCGTCGATAAGTCAAATGGTGGTGGTGGGAGTTATTGATATTTTAAAACTTGACGCCACTGTGAAGATTGATGATGGGTATCTAAAATTGATGCTTAAAAAAGAGGACTATGACAACGAGAGCGCGCAAACGCTTCTAAAAAGCATGCGAAAGTCGCTTGACGAGATTTTGAAAGAATATGGTAACTATGTTAAAATGGAGGTAAAAAAAGATGTATTTTAATATTCAACTTTTTGCCCATAAGAAAGGTGGCGGAAGCACCAAAAACGGTAGAGATTCGCAAGCAAAGCGTCTCGGCGTTAAAGCCTATGCAGGACAGGTTGTTACTGCTGGGTCTATAATCGTGCGTCAACGCGGAACAGCAATCTATCCAGGTGCTAATGTTGGTCTTGGGAAGGACTACACTCTTTTTGCTCTCAAAGACGGCAAAGTGTCTTTTGGCGAGAGCAGGGGCAAGAAAATCGTTTCAGTTATTTAATTAAAGAGCCTTTGGCTCTTTTTTTGTATTCTTAGGCTAAATTGAACTAGGGTGGAAGATGAAATACGAGATTTTGAAAGATGGAATTTTGATTATAGGCAAAAACGATTTTAATATCGATGACATACTCCTTTGTGGTCAAATTTTTTCCTTTAATAAGGTTGATTATGGCTATGATGTTTACTCACTTGATAAATATGCAAAAGTGGTGGAAGAAGAGAATGGTTATAGAATAATAACAAATGATAGCGCCTACTTTGAAAACTTTTTTGATTTAAAAACCGACTACTCTTTAATCAAGAAAGAGTTAAAGAAATATCCACTTTTAAGCGAGCCTATTAAGTTTGGTGGGGGGATAAGAATTTTGAAGCAAGACCTTTTTGAAACGTTGATAAGTTTCATCGTTTCCGCCAATAACAACATCAAGCGCATCCAACTTATCTTAAACCGCATGCGAGAAAAGTTAGGCAAAGATATGGGTGGTTTTTACGCTTTTCCAACGCAAGAAGAACTACTTAAAGTGGATGAAAAGTTCTTTAAGGAAATCGGCGCAGGCTATAGGGCGGGCTACATATATAAGGTTGTTAGGCAGGTGGATGAGAAAATGCTTAAAGATTGGAATAACTTGTCGACAAGAGAAATTCGAAAAAAACTTATCGCGCTCTCAGGCGTCGGCCCAAAGGTTGCCGATTGCGTGCTGCTTTTTGGCTACGGCAGAAAGGACGTCTTTCCAGTGGACACATGGATAGCGAAAATGTTTAATAAATATTACGCTCCACTTGAAAATCGCGAGGAGATACGGCGACGGCTGATTAACGAATTTGGAAATTTAGCGGGCTACGCACAACAATACCTTTTCTACTTTATGCGTTCGGCGGATGGATAAGGCGAAAATTATTAAAATAAAGAGCAAAAAACTTAAAAAATCAAATTTTTTAGTAAAAATAACAAATTTTAGTGAAATTTTGATAAAAAACAATCATTTTTGCAAATATTTTCAAAAATTACTCTTGAATTTTACAAAAATGTGTGGTATAATCTTAATAAATCAAAGGAGGAAATTATGAATAGTATTGTAAAAAGAATTGCAGCATTAGCGGCGGCTTTCGCTATACCTGCGAGTTTAGGTGTCGCTTTTTCAGGGTGTGAGGATAACACGAATGTGAATGAAAAGCCTATTGAAGAACCAGTGGTAAATGAAGAAGAACTTATCTATAAGAACGACGGTTTATTTAATAATGAAGGTTTTGTTAGAACTTTTAATGAAATATTATTATCTGATATGAGTGATAGTCCTGAAACTTATGGGCATTATTTAAATAGTTTTTATGACAAATATATACCATTCTATTTATATTTTAATAATGAGACTAAAGAGATTAAGTTTGCTAGTTTTGCTACATATCGGGAAGTGATAACAGGTGGAGATGGTTTCCCATGGTCGGGAGAGTTTAGGTTGGTAAGTTTTCCTATTGATTTTGACGATTGTAAAACTTGGTCCGAATTTAAAGATAAGTTTTTAAAAGAAATTAATTCGTTTAATATATCTTATGATTACTTTTATAGGTATGACCATTTTTGGGGAGAGTCTGAAAATTTAGAATATCCAAAGTTAGATGATAAAGTTTGTAGTTTATCTAATGAACTTTATAATAAAATTCATGACGATTTGGGTTATGAAGATGAGATTTATTCAGATGATGCTCTTACATTCTTTGGAAATCAATACGAAATTAATGACGGAAGAAGAATGCTTGTTCCTACTTATACTTTATATTTGGATGAAGAGACAAATGAAATAAAGATTGTGGGTTCTGAAATTTGGGTAGAGACAGAAGGTGGTTGGGAGAACAATATTCTTAACGAAACCAATTTGAATGTCTATTCGGGAATTGATAAAATTCAAACAGTGGGGATAAAAAACGACACCTTCTGCGATTTGACTTCGGAGGAGTATCAACTTCAATTGGAAGGAGAAAACGAAAATGCTTCTAGTTATGTTGCACCTAGTGGGATTAAGTTAGAAGCAAACAATGGTAATTTCGCCAATACTTACAATAAGTCTGCTAATGCTGATGATGAACGTATGAGATAATTTTATAAGATATATTGTTGAAAAGGAGGATATATTTTATGGAAGAGAAGTCAAAAGGATTTTTAAAGAAATTTGCAATTGGTGCTGTGGTTGTTGCAGCGGCATTAGGTGCTGTGGTTGGAGGGATTTTTGGTGCAAAAAGTTGCAATGATGAAAAAAGTCAGCAACAAATTGTGACACCAGAGCCAGACCCAACAACGCCTATTGAACCAGATGAGCCTGTGAAAGAGCCAGGCACTCCGATTGAGGAACCAGACGAACCACCAGTGGAAGAGCCTGATCCAACGCCAGAACTTGAGCCAGACCCAGAGGAACCTATTGACGAGCCTGATACGCCGATTGAAGAACCAGACGAACCAGAGCCAGACGAGCCACCAGTGGAAGAGCAAGCGCGAGAGGATATGATTTTCTTTGACGACACTGGCGAACTTAACACCGAGGGCTTCCATAAGGCGCTTATGTATATCATGGAAAATTATGAAAAACAAGGCTTTACTCTATCTGAACGCTTTTTCGAACGAATATATAATAATTATGAAATATTTGCTGTAAACTGGAATGAGAACGACAACAATATATATATATTTGGTGTTGGTGATTTAAAAACCTTTTCAAATGATAACAATAAACAACTTAGTATCACAAGAATTTCAAATATTGATTTAACTAATAAAAAATTTGAGAATAGTTTACAAAAATTCGTCGAAGAAAGCATGAATAGTGATATAGTTAGTAACAATATTTATACTCTCGATTATCATCACACCGAAGATGACCTTGACAGTCTTGAAGATTATTATAAAAAAGCCTATCAAATGGCAGAACATCGCATTGAACAAGAGTTAAACAGAAATGAGATTGTGATTGGTAGTTTTATTACAGCAAGAACTAGTGTTGGTGCAGGGTTAGGATTAGGCGATAGCGATGCCATCTCAACACATTATTGGGTATTAAATGAAAGGACAAATAAAATAACAGAAGTGACCGTTTCAGTAGTTTCATCTTCAGTGTTGGGTAAGGGTTTTGAAGAAAACTTGATGGATTGCCCTATAACTGGCAATGATTATGTTAAGTTTGATTTAATTGCGAAAGAAGATGTTGCAACAATAGAGCCTAAAACACTATACAATGTGGAAGATAGTAAAATCATCAATACGAAGAGTGCCAATACAAAGAGTTCGGTTAAGACTGATAAATATGCTTTTGTTGTTGATGACAAATACTATGAATTATAAATATCAAAAATATAAAATAACAGGGAATTTTCCTTGTTATTTTTTTTAACTATGTGTTATAATATGAATATGAAAAAAAATCACAAGATTTTAACAATATTTTTGTGTTTAATCATGTTTTTCATGGCTGGATGTGGCGATGGAGGCTTTGGCGTCGGCAGTGGCGGTGAAGGCGTGCCTATAAACCTTGACGGCGTTAAGGTTATGCGTAAACCAGCAGAATACAGCATAAGCGAGATTGTCGGCGAAGAGAACTCTGAGTATTTTTATAACTTATTATCACGAAACATAATGCGATTTTTATATGCAACTTATTCAAATGGGTTTGAAAGTGTAGATACAACAGAATATGAAAAATCGAATATAATTAATGAAACATCTTTAGAAAATATTTTTAATGGCACAAACCCTGATAGATATTTCTATTATGACTCAATTAGGTATAGCATAGATTCCATCACTGTCAACAATGTGGATAATGTGCTGGAGATAACTTTGAACACAGGCTCTGCTTGGAATTTCGGCTTTGATAACTATTACACGCTTGACGAATCTGTCAGCGGATTTCCAACACTTGCGTTAGTTAATAATGCTTTCGGGTTTTCATCGGTTACTTACACTGAAAATGGAGATGAATTAAATATAAGTGCGAATTATTTTGATTACACCGACGACATCTACGGCATACCAGACCCATATAGCGACATCTACTATGGCGAAGATCACAGAGAGAATGGTGTTTTGATGTATGGAAATTCGCCGTATTATCAAGAATATGTGGCAGGAGAGAATGTGACCACGCTGAACACCTATCAGGATGCACTCGAATATGTTACATACCTTTTTGTGCTTGGCTATGATTATGAGAACGCGGACGGCGGAGTCAACAGCGAGAATGCACCATATTTTGATTTACAAGTAAGTTACAACTTAGAGACGGTGGAATTAAACGGAAATAGTTTGCGATTGAATGTGCCTAGCGTTACCGTGGCACGCACGCCGAGTGGAAGCACTAACGTGCCTATCAGTGAGGCGCTTGACGAAATTAAGGAAAGATACAACGTTTTAGGAACATACATTGGTGTGACGGACGAGAACAAAGAACAACTTGTGAGATTTATTCTTGACTATGTTATTGGGCTTGATGCTGGCGAGACTGGAGATTACAGTTTTACTTTGCGAGTGATAGATAATGGCGGTGGTGGAACTGGCACAGAGACTTCGCGTCGCACTGTTGAAGTCAATCGTGACTACGAAAATGTGGTCAGAAACATCATCGATGTTGCCTGCACTGAGGTAAGAATTGGCGGTTCAGAAGGAGACGGCGAGGTGTTTATCGACAGGGCCTATCCTATTTCTGAGATTGTCGACTACAAAAACGACTATTTCTACACGCAGTGGTATGACGAAAATGGCGATGTTTCAGACGGAGAACTTTTAGGGCATGTTGAAGAGGCGGAATATCAAGCAATGAGTCTTATCTTGCCAGAAGACGAAATTGGTTACTTTTTGACCGATGTCTATCTCTGTTTTGAGTATTATGACGACGACCCAAATGACGATAGTAGTCTTGTCTATGACGAAGTTAACGGGTTGACACTTAATGTGGGCATAAACTACTATGACAGCCAGGGCAACATTCTCTATTCTTCAGAGCCAGCACTTAAAAATGTTAAATATGGCAAACTTATGGCGGATGCGGACTATCACGCTGGCATCGACCCTGATATACGCAATGTCTTTTTCACAACAGGTGATGATGTAACGAGCGACGATATGTATGGACCTGTCTTTTCGCAGATTGAAAAGATACCTTTAAGGATGCAGTTTGACAACAATATCGACGACGGAGTTTTGAACGCTGAACTTAACGGCGAAGAGATAAATGAGTATGAGCATGTCATCCAAATAACTGGCAACTCTCCAGCGCGAGAGTATTACATGATGAATGAGTCCTCTTCCTATGGGCAGTATGCGACTTTCAATCCTGACATGTTTGCAGGCAAAACCGATTACATAGAAATCTATTTTGATGTTTTGAAAGATAGCGCCGATATCAATAAAAACTACAACTTTAAGGTTGGCATGTTCTGGATGTCGACCGATTCCTATATGAAAGATGACCCTGACTATGTTGGGGCGCTTTCGATGAGTTTTCTTGACGATATTGACCTTGTGAAATCAAAGAAATTTTAAAATTCTCCGTTTGGAGAGTTTTTTAATGCGGTTTTGTTGTTTTTATTTATGGTTTTGTCGAAACAAATTATTTGTTTTTATATGTTCATTTTTTGAGCGTTGCAGACTTTGTCCTTAAATTTTTCTTATGCTAAAATTTTCGAACTTTAACTATTTACAAATAAGATGGAATATGTTAAAATATAACAAGGAGAAAATATGACGGCACTAATTTATGCTCTTATCATAATCATGGTTGTTGACGCGTTTTTACTTGCATATTTTATCGTTCGCTATGTACAGAAAAAGAGATTGAAGAAAGAAAATGTTATAGAAAAAAAGGACAAAAACAGCAAAAAAGTTGAAAAATCAAGCAAAAATGAAAATGCTAATGAAAAAAATGTAAAAAAAGAGAAAACACCAAAGGCAAAAATGACAAAACATAGTTCTTTTGGCAAAATTAAGGTCAACGAAAAGGCGCTAAAAGAAATTTTGGCTGGCTATGATAAGGATGAAAAACAAAACGAAGAAAAAAGTTCGGTGAGCGCTCAGCCTGCTACCGCACCGAGTTTAGAAAAAACTACAACTCTAAACGCAGAGAAACCTACTGAAACAATCAATCCAATTTCGCCAAATGTGACCGAGCAAGAGGCGGTTTTTGAAGATTTTAAGGTATCAGAGCCTGTGGATGAAAGAGTGGAAGAGAAAATAACTCAGCCAAGATTCCGTTCGCCTTTTAGAAATTTGAATGAGCGAAGAAACACGCCTATCTTTCGTCCAAACAACAAAAAGGTTGTTGAAGAGGAAATGGAAGATGAAGACGATGACGACGATTTTGACACCGACGATATCGAAAAGGCATATCAAGATTTCCTTAACAGGAAGAAGCAGGAGTATTTGAAGAAATACGAAGAAGATATGAACATCGACGACTTAGACGAAGACGGAAAGAATACTGAAAAGTTCGATGAAATTGATGCGTTTGCAAAGCACGAGAGTATCGTTAAAGATGCGAAAGCGAATGCTGATAGCAACAAAAACAGCGAAAAGAAATACACTTTAAACGATTTTAAAGACGACTATTTCAACAAGCATATAGACATCTCTGAGATTGTCGACAAACTCTCAGAAGAGGATAAAAATAAAATTCTTTCCATACTACTTAGCAAAAACACTATCGAAGAAAGTGATTTTGAATAAAATTAAGGAGAGAAAATTTTCTCTCTTTTATTTTTTATGTAAATTATATCAACTTGTGTGTTATTATATATTTCAAAAGACCAAATAAATTTAAGTGATTTTTATTAAAATAATTTAAATAATAATTAAAAATTGTTTGACAATCTTCTACTTTTATTGTTATACTACATATAGGATAAAAGGAGGATATATGAAAAAATTTTTAACGGCATGCGCTAGTTGTGCGCTAGTTTTGGTGGCAGGCGTTTCGCTTGCGTCGTGCGGAGGGGGGGAGTAGTCTAGTCGACATTTCAGGAAACTATATTGAAGCGACAGCAGGAGAATTTGAAGAGGCTACTAGTGGCTACTCTGCAACAACAAAAGGTTACGAATTTAGAATTTCTATTGATGCTGAGATTGGTGAAGATGTTGATATAACAGGGGTAGGACTTGAAGAAGGCAAGGCAAGGTTTGATTTTAATGGACTTATAGATGATGAAGGTAATGTTTTCTTTGAAGGTGATGCGTATTTCAAAGGCACATTGCAAGGGCTTGAAGTCAAGTATGATGCTGACGGCAGTGTCTATTATGACAAGGAAACAGGAACAACATATCGCGATTTAAATGGAAAGAAAGAAAAATATACAGGTTCTTCGGACTCTTCCATTTTCGAAAATATGTTTGAGGCTTTTGGTGGTGCTGTTGATTCTGAGGGAATAATTGAGCAATACCTTTCCGATCCAAATGGTAAATATCAAATCGCAACTTCTGACACATTCACGAAAGTTAGATTTGATGTTTCAGAAACTGTCGAGGGGTCGGAAGATATGGCAGAGGGGACTTTCTATCTTATTTTAGATGCTGAAAAAAATTTTGAAGGTTTTAGAATGGAGGCAAATCTTTATGGAATGAGCCAAATAATTGAATTTGTTGCAACTGATAGTGTTGTTGAGTTTCCTTCTGATTTAGATAGCTATGTTGATGTGATATAATTTTATTGTTCCGTTTATAAAAATTTTTGTAAGATACTTTAAAACTTAGTATGACGAAAAAGTTGATTATGCAATTTATTATTATGAAAGCGTATGACAATCATACGCTTTTTATATTCTTTTTAAAAAACATCTTTCATATATTATTATGGAATGTTTAATTTTTTTGGAGAGGTAAAAAAGCATACAAATTTAAAAGTTGATGAGTTTCATATCATCAATATCTCTAACAAACTTCTATATGTGGAAGGGCATAAGGGATTGGTGATACTTTCTTCGGAACTTGTCGCTTTTAAGGTGAAAAATGGCAGAATAGAAGTAGAGGGAAGAGGGCTTTATTTAAAAGAACTTACTGAGAACACTCTTAAAATTTCAGGCGATATAAAAAGGGTGGAATGTTTTTGAAAAACGGTATTCAATTTAAAATCAAAGGGCTTAATCAAGAAAAAAATTTAAACATTCTTGCAAAAAAATTTCCAATTTATGATATTGTTAGAGTTTCAAAAAACTGTGCCGTATTTAAAGTAAATATAATGCATGCAAAAAAAATCAGAAAAGCACTAATCGACTTAAATTACGAGATAATAGAGGAGAAAAAGCTAGGTGCTATATCTATGCTTTTAAGAGTGGTTAATGTCTATATAATTTCTGCGTTTGTCATTAGCTCTATTCTTATTTTCGCGCAATCGCCATATATTTGGCAATATGAAATTTTAGGTGAAGAAAATTTATCAAAAACCGAAGTTGTTAGTTTTATAAAGGACAATTTTACTAAAAATAAATATAAGTTAAATACAAAAAGTGTAGAGGGTGCGCTATATAAAGAATATGAGGAAATTAGTTTTGTATCTGTGATTGTTCGCGGACAAACTTTAATTGTCAATATTAAAGAAAAACTTTTGCCAGAGGAAATTTATGGCGAGTTTGAGCCTATCATAAGTGAATATGACGGAAAAGTTACTGGAATAAATTTAATATCTGGAACTATGGCGGTAAAAACAGGTGATTATATCAAGGCTGGCGATGTGCTTGTTTACCCATATTATGATGATGCTGGAACTATAAAGAAGGTCATGGCAAATGCTGAAATTACCATGGAAATTTATCATACTTCATCCATTACGCACTTTGAGGATAGGATAGAATTGGTTAGAACTGGAAGAAGCTCGGTAAATACGGAAGTTTTGCTTTTTAATTTACCAATATATTCAAATATTTATGAGATGGACTATAAACTCTATGAAACTGAAACGAACGAACAAAATTTGATTAACAATAATATTTTGCCCCTTAAACTTAAGAGGACAACTTATTATGAACTTGAAGAAGTTAAAATACATGAAACTTTTGAGGAGGCAAAAGATAGGTTACTTAAAGAAGCTAGGGAAAAAGCGTTGATAAATGCCGGCGATTGTGATATAATAGTGGATGAATATTACACAGTGGAGCCGTTTGAGACCTACACGGTTTTAAACTACTGCATTGTGGAAGAGATAAAGGTGGGAACTTATGAAGATTGAAGGTAAAATCGGGCTTTATAAACGAACGATATTAAAACTTATTAAGGCGAGCGAAAAGTATCTAAAGGAAGATTACGAAAATGTCTATCTTTCAATAAATTTTGTGAGCGACGTGGAAATTCAAAGACTTAACAAGGAGTTTAGGAACATCGACAAGGTCACGGATGTGCTTTCCTTTCCAAACCTAAACAAACAGCCAAATGAAAAACTTAAAAAATTTAGAAAATTTGCCGACTTTGACACAAACATGCTCTTTTTAGGCGACATAGTGATTTCTAAAAATGTGGCAAAAAAGCAGGCGCGAGAATATGAACATTCGTTAAAGAGAGAAGTGTGCTTTTTGGCGCTTCATGGCTTTTTGCACCTTATGGGCTTTGACCACATAAAAAAAGAAGATGAAAAGATTATGAATAAACTTCAAGACAAAATTCTTGCCGAGGTAAACCTATGAAGTGCGGATATGTGGCAGTTTTAGGTCGACCAAATGCTGGCAAAAGCAGTTTAATAAATCGAATTGTGGGCGAAGATGTTGCCATTGTCACGAAACGCCAGCAGACCACGCGTAACAACATATTGGGTATTGCAAATGGCGAAGGATATCAAATTATCTTTATTGACACGCCGGGTATTCACCACAGCAAAAATAAACTTGATAGGTTTATGATGAAGAATGTTCGCTCGGCACTTTCGACCGCCGATGTTGTTGTCTATCTTATTGACGCTTCAAAAGATGTGGATGATGAAGAGCGCGATTACATAAGGATGCTTAGTGGTAAGGCGGAAAAACTTATTGTTGTTTTAAACAAAGTTGACAAAAAACTTGTGGCAGACATCGATGCTGACATCAAAATCTCGGTGCTAGAAAACATCAACATCGATAATCTTATTTCAAAAATTGTGGAACTTTTGCCGGAAAACAATATGATTTATGGCGAAGATGAATACACCGACAAGAGCATTAACTTTTTAATCTGCGAGCATATTCGCGGACTGCTACTCGAGAAGATTGATAACGAAATTCCGCATGGTGTTGCTGTTTTGGTGGACAGCATGAACGAGCAAAAGGACAAGGTCTTTTTGGATATTTCCATCATTGTTGAAAAGGAAAGACACAAGGGCATTGTCATCGGCAAAAAGGGCGCGCTTATCAAGGAACTAGGGATAAGGGCAAGAGAGTATGCCGAGCGCCTTTTTGACAAGCAGGTTGTGTTGCACCTTTTTGTTAAGGTTGATGAAAATTGGCGCGACTCCAGCACAGATAGATATGGTTATTAATTTTTAAATAAAAAACATAAAAAACGCACTTTTTTCAAAAAAATATCAAAAAAATAGGCAAAAAATTTGAATTTTTGAGAAAATGTGAAATTTTAACAAATAAATTTTTAAAATTTATTTAAAATGATTTTTATTAAAAAGTTGTATTTATTTCCGTTTGAAAATTATTTAAATAAAAAAATTTTAATAAATATTAATGTTCTTTTTCATGTTTTTTTAAAAATAGTTTTTAAATTTTAAGCAAAAAGAATATTTTTCTTGCCTTTGCAAAAACTATGGCTAAGGGAGGGAAATATGATTATTGCAAACTATATAGCCTACATCTTGACAATCATCGGTGGGCTTAACTGGGGACTTGTTGGCATTTTCAACTTTGATTTGGTCAACTGGATGTGCATGGGCAGAAATGCGGGCTCAATCATAATCTACATTCTTATCATGCTTGCTGCAATCTGGCTTATCATTTCGCCAATCATTTCAAGGGGTATGCTCGACCTTGGTTGCAAGTATAAAAAAGAGCACGACGAAAAGATGAAATAAAATTGTAACTTATAAAACAAAAAAATCACGGCTCTGCCGTGATTTTTTACATTGTATCTTTATCTTCTCTATCTTCTCTGTTTAATGCATCTTCATAAAACTTTAACTCTTGTTCTTTCTTAAGACATGACTCTTCAAGCATTTGCCTATCATATTTTTCAAAACTTTGCCTATATTCTTTATCTTCATCTTCCAAAAGTTCTTTATGAATTTCATCAGGATTGTTTAGAATTTTTTGATCATTCTCCAATGAATATCTAATATATTTCACCATTTCTCTTTCTTGAGTTTTATGTTGTCTTATATATTCTTTTAATGACTGTAAATATTCATTTGCCTTTTCTTCATCTTGACTCTTCAAGAAGTCATGCAAAGCAAAACGATAACTATATGTTGCTTCTAGCATAAGTTCGGCTTCCGTATGTTCATCAAAATAATACACTGAAAAATCATTGTAAAGTATTGAAATGGAAGGTGCAATTTCTTTTTTGAAATAACCTTGGATTTCTTCATATTTGTCATATATATTAATAACTTCTTTATTACTAATGTGTTTTCTAACATTTGTGTTAAAATTTATCTGAACTATAATTGAAAATGAAGACATAATTTTGCATATTTCATCATCAGATAAATTGTCATAAGAATGTGTAAGAACGCTTTTTACACATCTTTGCAGTTCACTTATGTTTTCTCTTAAAAATTTTAAATTATCCATTTTTATCTCTCCTTGCGAGTATTGTAACATAAAACTCTCAAGTTGTCAATATCAAAAAACTTTATTTTTCTTATTTTTTCTTCTTCTCCAAAACTCGTTCTGTTTCTTCAAAGGCGTCGAAAAGGTCGTATTTGAATTTAAGGATGTCCATATCCACACATATTGTGGCGTTTGGCTCTTTATCGTAGCAGGTGTCGATGTAGCCAAATTCTTCCTTTTCGTCTTTATAATATTTCAGTTCAACATGTCCTTTTTCAAATTTCATGTTTTCTGGGTGAGTGAGATAGTAGAACGCGCAAACATCGTGCACCGCAGCGCCATGACTACCAACATGAAAGTCGCGGTATTTTGTGAACATCTTGGCGAAAAGTTTGCCGATTTTGTTGATATGCTTCACATGTTTTATGTCGTCTCTGTTGAGATAGGCGAAATGACCTAGTTCCATAGGCACCATAACAAGAGGCACACCACTTTTGATGACAACGTCAACGCACTCAGGGTCAAAACTTATGTTAAATTCGCGGTAAGGTCTACCGTAAATCTTTTCCTTTGTTCCGCCCATAAAGATGACTTCTTTGATATATTTTGTGCTGTCTGGATATTTTAAAAGCATCTCGGCAACGCTTGTCATCGGGCCGATTGCGATTATCGACATCTTTTTTCTGCTCTTTTTAAGTGTTTCGAACATCGCATCGCAGGCTGGGGCTATAATAGGTTTTGTTTGTAATTTTTTGGCATTAACTTTGTATCCGCCAAGTCCACCTTTGCCTTGCGCTTTGGTGGCGAAAACCGCTTCACGCTTTAATGGGTGGTCAAGCCCAACTGCAACAGGCACATCATACTTAAAGAGTTCCATTAAAAAAAGCGCGTTATTCGTGGCGTTTTCAATAGGTCCATTTCCGCCAGCAACGCAAAGAAGTTTGATGTTAAATTCGTCAGAAAAGATGCCATACATAAGGGCGATGGCGTCGTCAACGCCTGGGTCGGTGACAACAATTATATCCGTTTTTCTAGCCATATTATATAAATCCTTTTTAAAATATCTTATTCATTATAGCATTAAATTAACATTTTTACAAAATTATTTTGAATTTTAATGGAAAAATTTCGTATTTTTCTAAAAAAAAATTTTTTGATTAGATTTTCGTTCTTCAAAAACAGTCTTTTTTCGATAAAGGCTGTCAAATTTTATTATTTTTCGTATGCTATTATCCTATCGTGAGGAGGAAAGTATGCAAATTAAAAGTCGCATATCTAATAACACTCTCTATGTTTTGCTTTGTGGCGAACTTGACGAGCATTCGGCGAACTACACAAAACTGACGCTTGACGAACTCTTTTTAAAGCCGAATTTTCAAAAGATTGTCATCGATTTAAGCGAACTTTCGTTCATGGACTCCACAGGCATAGGAGTGCTTATCGGGCGCTATAAAAAGATGAAAGATAAAAATATTCCAATCTATATTTGCAATCCGTCGAGTCATGCGGAAAAGATTTTTAAAATGACAGGGCTGTATGAAATCATGCCAAAAATTGTTTAAGGAGTGAGTATGAAATATTCAAATTTTATGGAAGTGACCTTCAAAGCGCTTTCGGTGAACGAAGGCTTCGCCAGAGTTTGCGTGGCGTCGTTTTGCGTGCAGTTGAATCCGTCTGTTGATGAGATAACCGACATCAAGACCGCTGTCAGCGAGGCGGTGACAAACTGCGTTGTGCATGCCTATCCAACCGCGGTGAAAGGCGACATCACGCTTAGATGTGAACTTGAGGATGATATGATAAGCATAACCGTGACGGATAAGGGCGTGGGCATAAAGGACATTGAAAAGGCGCGCGAACCTTTCTATACATCAAAGCCGAGCGAAGAGCGTTCTGGCATGGGCTTCACTGTTATGGAAAGTTTTATGGACAGCGTGGAAGTTATCTCAAATTCTTTCGGCACAATGGTTAGAATGACCAAAAAAATCATCAACACCATGAGCGAAGTGGGATGCTAAGCCAGGAAGAGACAATATCTTTAATTAAAGAAGCGCAAAACGGCAATCTTGATGCAAAGGAACGGCTTGTTAAGGAAAATTCTCCACTTATCAAAAGTGTGGTTAAGTGGTTTCGTGATAAGGGCATAGAGAACGATGACCTCTATCAACTTGGCTGTTTGGGCTTTTTGAAGGCGATAAATAATTTTGACTGCTCGTATAACGTCAAATTCTCCACCTATGTTGTGCCGATGGTGATAGGGGAAATCAAGCGCTTTATGCGTGACGACGGAGCGGTTAAGGTTTCGCGCGCGATTAAAACATTGAATTTAAAGGTCAATAAGTATCTTGACGAGTTTTTTGCGCTCAACAATAGGCGTCCGACCATTGCCGAGATTGCAAAGGCGTTCAACATCACCGAGCAGGATGTTGTGCTTGTGATGGACTCCGCCAAAATGCCGGTCTCTCTCTTTGCGCCGTATGAAGATGGCGAAGAAGAAGGGCTTACCATGATTGACCGATATGACGGAGAAACGGGTGGCATTAACTTTATCGACAACCTTGCGCTTAAAGAAGTGGTGGAAAAACTTGATGATAGGGATAAAAAAATCATCCTTATGCGATATTTTCACGACAAAACTCAAAGTGAGATTGCAAAGGAACTTGGCGTGTCGCAGGTGCAGGTCAGTCGCCTTGAAAACAAAATTCTTGAAACGCTTAAAAAGAAGTTGTCAGGATGAAATGCAAAATGGAAATTGCGTAATTTATTTTAATAACATATGAACAACTTAGTCAGTGCAAACTGGCTTATTTTATCTAAAGGCAAATTTTGAAGAAAATATAATTTTTTTTGCGTTTTTTCTTGACATTTTTCCAAAATTATCATACAATAACAGAGCAAGTGTTGTTTACCGGGGTGTGGCTCAGTTGGTAGAGCGCGCGGTTTGGGACCGTGAGGTCGGGGGTTCGAGACCCTCCACCCCGACCACAACACTTGGCTAGGGAAATTTCCTTAGGGCCTTTAGCTCAGTTGGTTAGA